>DTSC01000062.1:8786-17350 GCA_012965625.1 Flavobacteriales bacterium
GCTGGGAAGAACCAAATGTGTTTGCTGTTGGCGATGATGACCAATCAATATATGAGTTCCAAGGTGCCCGGATGAAAAACATTATGGACTTCTACCACAAATTTGAGAAGTCCATCCAGGTAATTGTGATGGAAGAAAATTATCGTTCTACGCAACATATTCTGGACAGCGCCTGCATTCTGATCAATAATAATAGGGAGCGGCTCATCAATCAGATCTCAGGTTTAAAAAAAGAGCTCACTGCCCAGAACACTGGCCTTGCAGCACTTCCAAACAAACCAAATATAAAGCAGTATTACAATACAAAACATGAGGAAGGTGCTATCGTGGATGCTATTGTTCAGCTTCAGGCTGAAGCAGTTCCGCTAAATGAGATTGCCGTTGTCTATCGAAATCACAAGCAAGCTGAAGAGATCATCAATCTTATAGAAAAGAAAGGGATCTCATACAATGTTGTTAAGCGAATCAACATCCTGGATTTGCCAATGATCACCAAACTTATAAAGTTAATAGAGTATATTGCCAAAGAAGGCAAAAACCCCTACCGTGGAGAGCATTTGTTGTTTGAAATGATGCATTTTAGCTCTTTCAAAATTGCAAGCAACGATGCAGCTAAGGTCTTTGCCCATTGTGGCCGTGACTGGCAGCTAAAAACCAGGGATTTTATTAACAAACCACAAAACCTTGCTACACTTAACCTTCAAGCTCCGGAAAGAATTAGTCAATTTTCCGAGAACATCAACAGCTGGATTGAATTGGTTCCCAATATTACTTTTCAGGAATTGTTTGGAAGGATCATCAATCAGGGAGGCTTCTTGCAGGAGATCTTGAACAGCCCCGATAAGACCTGGCAAATGCAGGTTTTAATTACCTTTTTTGACTTTATAAAAGAGGAAAGCATGAAAAACCCCAGGCTCAGTATTTCCAGCTTTATTGAAATGCTGGAAAAAATGCATACTAATGAACTGGAACTGGGTGTCAACAAAACGATATATGAAGAAAATGGCGTCAACTTCCTTACGGCCCATTCCTCCAAGGGTCTTGAGTTCAGGCATGTATTTATCATAGGCGCTACTTCAAACGTCTGGAACAAGAAAAAAAGTGGAGGCTATAATGCCTACAGCCTGCCAGATACCTTAACCTTTTCCAACGAAGAAAATGCCCTTGAGTCTTCCAGGAGGTTGTTCTATGTTGCCATGACCAGGGCAAAAGAACATCTACAGATATCCTTCTCACAGCAGGACAACAAAGGCAAAGCCAATGAAAAGACCCTGTTTCTTGCTGAGATCCTTGAAAATGAGGATCTTAAAATTGCAGAAGAGCATCTATCAACAGAAAAATTGACGGCGCTAACCTTTGAAGGCCTTGAAGAGCAGAAAACAGCTGAGGCTCCCTTGCTGGATACAAATTACATCAACAGCCTGCTGGAAAAGTATACTTTGAGCGTAACACATCTCAACAAATATCTTCGTTGTCCAGTTGCGTTTTATTATGAAAACATCATCCGTGTTCCAGCAGCCAAGAATGATGCAATGGCATTTGGTTCAGCGATCCACTTTGCATTAAAGCGATTATTTGATAAGATGCTGGAATCTGAAACTGGTGCTTTCCCAGATAAAGATGAGTTTATAAAAGACTATCTTCAAGAAATGAGAAGAAACAGGGCATCGTTCTCAGATCAGGAATTTGAGAGAAGGAAGGAACTTGGAGAAGAGGTGCTGCCTGATTACTATGACCAATATATGGGTTCCTGGAACAAAATTGTTATTACAGAATATGATATCAAAAATATTGAAATGGATGGCATCCCACTCAACGGCAAATTAGATAAAATAGAGTTTGATAAGCACAATGTAAATGTTGTAGATTACAAAACAGGCAAGGTTTCTGCAGCCAAGAAGAAATTGCAAGAACCCAATGAGAAAGAGCCCTTAGGAGGTGAATACTGGCGCCAGGTTGTTTTTTATAAAATATTAATGGATGAGCTAAGACCAAAACGATGGACAATGATGAGTGGAGAGATCGACTTTATAGAAAAAGATGACCGAACTAAAAAAGACTTTGTAAAAGTTAAAATACCCGTAACGAGGGAAGGCATTCTGTTGCTGAAGGCACAGATCAAAGACACATGGCATAAAATAATGAACCATGAGTTTAGCAAGGGCTGTGAAGAAGATGATTGTAAGTGGTGCTCCTTTGTAAAAAATCAATTTGTAGCTGAAAAACCATTAATAGAATTTGAAGAAGCCTAATTAATAAACCATTATCATGAAAATAAGCTCAAAATCAGTATTGATCCTTGCCCTATTCGTGGGAGGAAGTACGTTGTCTTTAGCCCAGGATCTGGAACCCACAGAAACAGAAGCGGTATTGAATATATCTGTACAGAATGCAAGGGGAAAAGTGAACCAGAGGGATACCATCTCATTAACGGCACTAAAGGACAAAAAAATGTTTGTTGGTGTAACCAATGAAGAAGGCAAATTCTCATTATTGGTTCCAAATGATCAGGCATATGATATACAATATCGAGATATGAATGGTGATTTCCAGATCTCCCAAATTCAAATACCTGGTGGTGAAAGGATGGTTATAAACTGGGAGCTACATATTGAACTACCAAGAACTTTTACCTTAGACAACGTATTCTTTGTAACAGGAAAAGCATCGCTACAAAAAGAATCATATCCGGAGCTAAATGAATTGGCTGAAGCAATGGCCTTTAAAGAAAGTTTAACTATTGAAATCTCAGGTTACACAGATAATGTTGGAGATGAAGCTGCAAATCAAAAGCTGTCTGAGGCACGTGCAAATGCAGTTCGTTCATTTCTTATCCGCAAGGGAATAAGCTCGAGCAGAATAACGGCTATCGGTTATGGCGAAACAAGGCCTGTTGCAGACAACTACACTCCGGACGGAAGACAGAAAAACAGGAGAACACAGGTGAGGATATTAAGCCAGTAAATTGAATCGATTTAACAACCCATTAGCCATAAAACTTTTACGGTTTTTTCCTTCGCTCTTTCTTTTCTGACAAAATTTTTTTTGCTTTTATCCTCTTCCGTTTTGAGGCTCGGCTGGGTTTTGTGGGTATTCGATATTTTTTTCTTTTCAGGCTTTCTTCTATTAAATCATATAAACGAATGATCGCGATCTCCTTGTTCCTAAACTGCGAACGCTCGGAGTCCACTGTTATTTGCAAAACCCCTTCTTTAGAAATGCGGTTGGAAAGTTTTGATAAAATTGTTTGCTTTTGTGCTTCAGTAAAGACGGCAGAATTTGAAATGTCTAAAGACAGTTCCACTTTTGTTTCAACTTTATTGACATGCTGCCCTCCTGCACCACCTGAACGTGAGGTCTTAAACTGAAACTCCTTCCCCAGACCTAGCCCAGATAATTTCATATATGCTGTATTTGTTTTCTTCCTCTACCAATATACAAAAATAATTACACCTGCTGGCCTCAATATTTTTTTCATTTATACGTCACATTCCTTGGAATCTAAAAAGATGTTATTAATTTTATCTTTATGAGAATCATTACTGTCATGCTTTTCTCTTTGTTATCCTGGGCAAATCTATCTGCACAAGGGACAAAAAAGGTGGAATGGACGAAAACCTTTGGAGGCTCTGAATGGGATGTAGGGAAGGCTATACTTGTCTTGAAAGAAGGCGGATTCCTCATTGCTGGCTATACCTATTCTGAAAGCACAAAAAGTGATGGATGGATTATAAAACTAGATGTAACTGGAAAAAAAGTATGGGAAAAGAAATTCGGCGGATCAAAAACTGATTGCTTTTATGGAATTACACCAGATAATAACGGAAGTTTTGTGGCAGTAGGTTATACAGAGTCGAAGGGTGCAGGCAATATGGATGCCTGGGCAGTTAAAATCAATGCGTTTGGAGAGAAGGAATGGGAAAAAACTTATGGTGAATATGGGGAAGAAAAAGCTTATGCCATAGATCACACCACCGATGGCGGCTATGTTATTACCGGATATAATAAAACTAAGGGCAACAGAAATGGGCTGGTCTGGATTCTTAAATTAGATGGCCAGGGAACGCTGGAATGGGAAAAAGCCTATGGTGGAGAGCGTGGGGGAGGTATCCCTACGGATGTAGGCAATGCAATCATCTCAAATGCTAGCGGATACATGGTAGCAGCACACACCCGTTCCTTTGGAGCGGGAGATGAGGATATATGGATCCTGAAATTGGATTTAAAAGGCGATACATTATGGACAAAAACCTTTGGAGGGACTAAAGAGGAAAAAGCCTTTGATATTGCAAAAACTACTAATGGATATCTCATTGCAGGTTATACTGAATCAAAAGGTGCTGGCAGTGAAGACATTTGGCTTCTTTGCATTGATGAAGATGGAAGACTATTATGGGACAAAACGTATGGAGGTCATTCCAATGAACAAAGTTATGCCATAAGTCCTCTGGACGAGGGTGAATATTCATTGGCTGGCTTCTCTCATTCAAAAGGGCCCGAGCACTCAGGATTATGGATCTTTGGAATAGACAAGGACCACAATATGCAATGGGAAACAACTTTTGAAGGATATAGTGGTAATGATAAAATTTATTGCATTGCCCCAACTCCTGACGGAGGACTGGCTGCAGTTGGTGAAGCTTGGACAGAAGGTGTAAAATCTGAGCTATGGGTATGTAAGTTTGAGGGAAAGCTAATGCAATCAATAAACTGGTACGTTAAAGAAAAAATCACCCCTTGGATGCAGCAGGGTGAATTTGAAAAAACGACAGACTATCAAAAAAGAATAAGTGGGGTTAATATGAAAAAGGTAAAAGACAAATACCTTAAAGAGGCTACCAACTACTATGGTTCAAAAACGATCAACCTGAAGGAAGCAAGTCTTAGTCGTTATGATGCCAACAATGAAACATTCGGAGTCTCATTCCCCAATTTTGATAAGATTAACATAGCAGTATCTATTAACGACGCACAGATATTTAAGCAAAACTGGGAATATGTAACATTTGAAAACCCAATATTTGCCCTAAAAGGTGACAAGCTTGTACTCGAAAAGGTGGTTTTGAAGATCAATGGCATGACTTACGATTTCAATCAACCCAAGCCAACAGACAAAAGCCAGGAGCTGAAATTTATTTTATCGAGCAAACAAGCAGACCCCGGTATGATGCGAGGATCTGGAGATCCCCTAAAGGGACTCAATATTGCTAAAGCCGAACATATTACACCGGGCAAGTATTATGCATTGATTATTGGTATTGACGATTATAAAGGGCAGTGGAATCCCTTAAACAACGCCGTAAATGATGCCAGGGCCATTGAGAACTTACTTAAAAACAAATACCAGTTTACTCATTTTCGCACTTTATTTAATGAAGAAGCAACCAGGGAAAATATCATAAATCAATTTCTCTGGCTGGTGGAAAATGTAAAAGAAAACGACAATGTTTTCATCTATTATTCCGGTCATGGGGAATTCGAGAAGAAATTAAACAAAGGATATTGGGTGCCTGTAGATGCTCAAACCAATTCAATTTCAATCTACCTGTCCAATTCAGACATACAAACATTTCTGGCCAGCATAAAATCCAAGCACACATTAATGGTATCTGATGCTTGCTTCTCAGGTGATATCTTCCGTGGAAAAACCATTTCCCTTCCCTTTGAAAATTCAGAAAAATATTATAAAAGCATTTACCAGTTGAAGTCATGCCAGGCGATTTCTTCTGGTGGCATTGAGCCTGTAATGGACGGCGGAAAAGACGGGCACTCAGTATTTGCCTATTACTTCATCAAAGCACTCAATGAGAACCATGACAACTATCTTGACGCAAGCCGCTTGTTTGAAAGAATAAAAATCCCCATTGTAAACAACTCAGACCAGTCACCAAAATTTCAGCCGGTTAAAAATACAGGTGACGAGGGCGGACAGTTTATCTTTATCAGAAAGTGATTGTTCACCTTCTGCTGTTAAAGAGAAGGGAAATTGCGTAGAAATTATTCCATTTAGATCCCTTCAATATTCATATGTTGTTTCAACACGGTAGTAGGGCCAATTGCCAAGATGCATCGTTGCTGAATAAACGATACAAATACCTCCTGAAGAAGACCAGGCGCATGTGGTATCAGAAACCAGCGTTGGTTCCTGATAAATTGGTAAGCTCTTTCTCCCAATATATAAAGCATCGTCTTTTATCCTGGCCATCCGCTCAAGATCCTCATCAGCATTTGGGCCATATTCCTTGTAATTGGCCTTGCCATCATCTCCTATCGTCAGGATAATATAACCATCATGGACATCATATTCAGTCCTCCATTCGCCTATATATTCAGGGTTCAAGTCTATTGCCTTTTTTTTACAGCTACTGGCGACTGCCAAGGCAGTTAAAAGGAGAATTATAAATGATTGTCGTTTCATGATTCCTTAGCGTTTGATGCTTCAAAGTTATGTTACATTGGATCAACATCCAACAATACTCTCACTGATTTAAAATCTTTTTCACTTTGAAATTTGATTATTGAAGCATTGATCATTTCCTTTACTTTATAAGGAGAAACAGCGATCTCCAATTTTATCAACACTTTTTTTAAATAAAGATTACGGATTCTGGAGATTGCAGGATACTCAGGGCCCAGCACTCTTTTGCCCAACTTTTCCCTTAAGTCTTTTACTAAGATGTCAGCCGCCCCATCTAAAAGCTGTCTGTCCTTATGTTTGATCGTTATGCCGATCAATCGTGAAAATGGCGGATAGTCAAATTGCTTGCGCTGAACAAGCTCCTGATCAAACTGAGCCTGGAAGTCATTTGCCAGCACATTTTGAACTACATGATGTTCAGGCTGATAGGTCTGTATAACCACCTTTCCACGTTTATGTTTTCTGCCTGCCCTGCCACTTACCTGGGCCATCAGCTGATAACTCCTCTCATAGGACCTGAAATCCGGATAACCTAACATAGAGTCTGCATTCATGATACCCACAACACTTACATTATCAAAGTCCAATCCCTTAGTTACCATTTGAGTGCCTACCAACACATCAATTTCCCCTTTTTCAAAATCGCCGATGATCCTTTGATAGGCATTCTTCACCCTGGTGGTATCGAGATCCATCCTTGCAATCTTCACATGGGGAAAAAAATGGGCCATATCCTCCTCAATTTTTTCAGTGCCAAATCCTTTTGTCTGAATATTATTGTCGCCACATGCTCCACAGCAAACTGCTACGTCTTGCGAATATCCGCAATAATGACACCTCATATGCCTGGCACTCTTATGATAGGTCAGCGTAACATCACAATGGACACATTGCGGAATCCATCCACATAGGTAGCATTCTAAAAAAGGTGAAAACCCTCTTCTGTTTTGAAATAATATCACCTGCTCCTTATTGTCGAATGCCTTTCCCATCAGCTCGATCAACAGAGGGGAGAAATGGGCATTCATGTTCTTCTTCCTGAACTCTTCAGCAACATTTACCACCAAAACCTTCGGCATCTCCATTTTGCCGAATCTTTCAAAAAGTGGTACAAGGCCATATTTTCCATTCTTAGCATTGTAATAAGACTCCATAGATGGAGTGGCTGTGCCCAGAAGGGTTTTTGCACCATGAATGCCAGCCAGGTATATGGCCGTATCCCTTGCATGATACCTTGGAGCTGGCTCAAATTGCTTAAAAGTATTTTCATGCTCTTCATCTATTATTACCAGGCCAAGATTGTTAAAAGGCAAAAACAAGGCCGACCGGGCGCCCAAAATAACATCATGCTTTTTACTTTTACTGCCACCAACACCTAAGACAGAATTCCAAATTTCTACTCGTTCATTATCACTGTATTTAGAATGATATACCCCAATCCTACCTTCAAAGTGAACAGACAACCTATTGATTATCTGAGTAGTCAGTGCGATCTCAGGGAGCAAATAAAGAACTTGTTTCCCTTTTTTCAGCTGTTCATCGATCATCTTTATATAGATCTCAGTCTTGCCACTTGAAGTCACACCATGCAAAAGCATTACCTCCTTTGTTTTAAATCCATCTTTTAATTGCATAAAAGCACGTTTTTGGCTTTTGCTAAGAACAATGGTTTCCCCTTTTCCATTTGTATTACCATGATTTGGTAATCGGCTTTCCTCTTTATCATAAACTACAAATATGTTTTTTTTAACCAGCTCGTCAAACCCAGACAAATTACCAGTTTCCGTCAGAATAGTCTTCTTAGCCACCTCTTCAACCTTTCCACTATACCGTCTGGAATTATGAATGTAGGACATCAGTTTCTCCAGCTGCCTGGGAGCCTTTTCAAGTTTCTCGAAAAGGATTTTCAACTGCGCTTCTTCCTCTGCCAATGGAGATAGTTTTACATAGGATTTTGTCCTCGGCCTGTATTTCTCAATCAAGTGCTCATTGATATACACAGCTCCCTTCTCAATAAGAGAGTTAACCACCGGCAATACAGTATTCTGGTTAAGGATGCAAATTACCTCAGAGACAGAAAGTGTTTCCTGGATCTCCAGTGCTTCATAAACCAAATATTCCTTGTCACTTAAGATGCTCGTTGCTT
>DTSC01000063.1 GCA_012965625.1 Flavobacteriales bacterium
ACAATGTGTGCTGCCGGTGGAATGGCACCAGCGGTCATAATCGAAAGAGTTTAATCAAAGTCTAATTTTTTCTTCAGGATTTTTTATGAGTGATCTTTCTGAACAGAAGCCTATTATAAAAATAAAAGATCAAATAGGCCTAATTGGCGTTCTTTTGGCTGCCTTTAGCGCTCCTTTTACTATGGCTTTTAATATTGGGGCCGTTGCTGATCATTTTGTTAATTCTTCTAGAGGCGAGATTGGCACGATGGCTACGCTCGAACTATTTTCTATTTCTTTAGTTTCTATAATTGTCTCACGGAATACACATCTTGTAAAAAGTAGACTTCCTTTTCTTGTTGGTGGTTTGATTGTTGTAATTGGTCATTTGCTTACAATTTATGCTCAAGATTTAAATATGATTTTTCTTGCTCGTGTTGTTTCTGGTCTTGGTTCTGGAGCTATTGTTGCATCGGTCATGGTTATAATTGTAAGAGGGCAAAATGCTCTAATGACTTTTGCTCTTCTCAATTCTGGGGTTGGGGTAGCTGGAGTGTTGTTATCTTTAATAGTACCCAGAATTATTAGCACCTATGGAATGGATGGGGCGTATTTTGTTCATCTCATTTTCTCATTGTTTATATTCGCTTTTATTCCCCTTATTTCCTCTTTGGGTGATAAAAAAGAAGAACAGTTACAGTTTCCCCCTTATACTGGAAAAGCTGGATGGATAGCCATGTTTGGTGTAGCGTTTGCGTTCTTTGCTCATGGAGGATTACTAACATTTGCAGAGAGAATAGGGGCTGGTTTGTCCATTTCTACAATTACAATGGGGAATGCTTTCGCTGTCGGGGGAATATTAACAATAATAGGACCTTTAATAGCTGGATTTATTGGTGGTCGTTACGGAAGCATGCGACCCAGTGTATTGTTCTTAACCTTAATGATATTTGCAGCATTCTTTGTAGCCAATGCTTGGAATCCTGTGATTTTCTTTATTGCAATACCTATTTTTGGTCTTTTGCCTATAATGTGGACACCCTTTTTTCTTGGAGGTATTGCCGGTCTTGATTCTAGTGGGCGATTGGCAGCTGCTCATCCAGCCTTTGTAACAATGGGGGGCGCAATTGGACCAATGTTAATGGGGTATGTTTCTGATTATGGAGGTTTCTCAGCAATCGGATGGGTAGCAATGTTTTTTATCTTGATTAGTATTCCTATGGTTATCATCGGAACAAATGCTGCCGATCAAAAAAACTAATCTCTATAGAAAAATTATAAAAGTAAGCTATTATTAAACTCATAACGGAGGTTGAAAAATGTCACGTATTAAAAAACTGGAATTGGATGAATGGGATCAAGAATTGAGAGAAATGACCGCTGCCGATAGCGGAACTCCTCTGGAGCAGGGTGTAATGCGTATGTTTGCCCACAAACCAGAAATATCGAAAGGACTAATTAATTTTGCAGGCGCCTTAAAGAAACACCGATCACTTCCGGATCGATTGGTTGAGCTAGTGCGTTTGAGGATCGCCTTTCATAATCAATGTAGAAGTTGTATGGCAATTCGTTATGAAGATGGAATAAATGCCGGAATAGATGAAGATCTTGTATGTTCTTTGGAAAATCCCCAAGAGGCAAAAGATCTGTCAGATGCGGAAAAAGTAGCAATTCGATACGGAGAGCTTTTTGCAACAAATCATCTCGCTATCGATGATACAATTTATGATAATTTAAGAAAACATTTTTCTGAGGAAGAAATCGTTGAACTCTCAATGACGGTGGCCTGGTTTGTAGGATTTGGTCGTTTGGCAGCAACCTATCATATGGTAGAGGAGCTTCCCGAGGCTTTTAAGGACGATGAGGAAAAAACTTTAACTCCCTGGAACGAAGAATCGATAGTAGTTCGTTAATACGATCCCTCTGTTTTAAAGTTTTTGTTTGACCATATACCGCGAACAGACATTACAATCCAAAAAATACATGCCATGCTTAGAATTTCTAAACCAGCTGCATATTGAGCCGTAAAGGCGCAAATATTTCCTAAAATCATAATAATGAAGCCAACAAATCGTTGTTTCATCTTTGCGGAAGACAGCAAAGGAGCCGGCAAAAGCGTTCCAGTTACTACAGCAATTATTTCTATCCAATTCAAGATTTCCATTTTTTCTCCTAATCACAATTATAATCCGTATAAATAATAGAGTATTTAACCAGTCTTTCATCTATATTTGTATGCCCAATTTATGTTCATTAATTATTTGAAATTTAATGATGCCATACCAAGAATTTAAATAAATTTAAAATTGATAAAATGATAAATTATCGAAGTTAAATTACTATTGAGTGAGTGTAATTAATGTTCTTTAATACAATTTAAATTTAGGGAGAAAAAATGGCAAAAGTAAAAGACATAGAATCTGTTTTAGCAGAACAGGCTGTACGAAAAGCAGCCACGTGTTATTCCAGAGGAGTTGATAGATCGGATTTAGAACTAATGAAGTCAGCCTTTCACTCCGATGCGGAAGTTCGATACGGTAGCTATGACGGACATTACGAGCAGTTTTGCAAGGATGTTGTTTCCGGTCAATCTGGTATGGAGTACACCACGCATACGGTGGTAAATGAATATTATGACATTGATGCAGCGAACAATTCTGGAAAAGGTGAGATTTATGTTTTAGCTTTTCTATCCGCAGGCGATTCCGAATACCTCGTAGCTGGAAGATATGTAGACAAATACGATTCCCGTGATGGTGACTGGAGAATAAGTTTTCGACAATACATTTATGATTGGAGCAGAACATCCGATTATAGTGGATCCGACCCAAATAGTTTATTTGAGGCACTTACCTACAGAGGTAAACACACTATGGATGATTTGTCCTATCAGACCTTAGGGAAATAGTTATTTAGTGATTCAACCGCTCTATTAATGTTCAATCAAATGTTTTTTAACATTTGAATCAAATCCAGGATTAAGCTTTAATAATAATTCAGTTAGGAGGGAATATGGTTAAAGTTAAAAGTGTAGAAGATTTGTTAGCTGAACAAGCTGTTCGTAAAGCGGTTACTTGTTATTCAAGAGGTGCTGATAGATGCGATATTGATATTTTGAAGTCCGCTTTCCATGATGACGCTGAAGTTAAATATGGAAGTTATGACGGTCCATATGAGACATTTTGTCAAAATGTAGTGGATGGACATCACGCAATGAATTATACGACTCACACTGTTGTAAACGAATACTATGATATTGATGCTGAATTGGGAAAAGGTGTTGGTGAAGTATATGTTTTGGCCTTCTTATCCATGTCGCAATCTGGTGATGTTATGGATGTAAAGGAATATAAAGATACAAAGTCTGATGGTGGTTTTGATTATCTAGTAGCTGGAAGATATGTAGACAAATATGAATGTCGTGATGGCGATTGGCGAATTAGTCTTCGTCAGTATATGTATGATTGGAGCAGAACAACTGAGCATACAGGACATGATCCCAATAAGTTATTTGAAGGGTTAATTTATAGAGGAAAACAAGATAAAGAGGATATATCTTACGAAATCCTAAAAGATTAATTTATCTTGCCGTATATCCGGCATCGACATTAAATTCGGAACCGGTGACATAGTTGGATTCATCCGAAGCCAAATAAACTGCACAATCTGCTATATCCAGGGCTTCTCCCATTCTTCCGAGAGGAATTGAGATTGTAAGATCGTTAGAGTTCCGATCCCTTCTAGCAACGACATCTGGATCATTCATATTGGTTCTCATATATCCCGGATGAATTGAATTGCATCGGACATTATGAGGACCATATTCTACAGCCAAAGTTTTTGTTAGCAGACGTACTCCACCCTTGCTAGCGCTGTAAGCTGTGCAATTGCTCAAACCGACTTGTCCAGCAATGGAAGATACATTAATAAGGGAACCGCTTTGGGCTTCTCTCATATGAGAAATAACTGATTTGCATCCCAAAAATACCGATTTGAGGTTAACATTGAGCTGTTTGTCCCAATCCTCTTCGGAAATTTCCTCAAAGGGTTTAATGATTGCTATACCCGCATTATTGACAAGAATATCAATTTTTCCATACTTCTCAACAGTTGTGTTAACAACCTTTTCCCAACCTTTTGGCGAGGTGACATCATGTTCAATAAATATTGCCTCACCTTTTTTTTCCAATATCTCAGAAACGGTTTTCTCTCCGTTTTGCTTATCTATATCAGTTACAACAACTTTTGCTCCCTCTTCAGCAAAACGATGAGCTGTCGCATGTCCCAAACCGGGGTTGGATGCCCCACCTGTAACTATCGCAACTTTGTTATCTAATCTTCCCATTATTTTCTCCTTTAAACTAACGAACGATAAGAACTAAAGAATTTACGGATTTCCTCAACGAGAAATTCAGGTTCTTCCATTGGAGCAAAATGCCCTCCTGTTGGGGAGACATTCCAATATTGAATATTATGTTCTTTTTCCATCCACTTTCTTGGTCGGAAAATTACATCTCCTTCAAAAATAGTGAAACCCGTGGCGCTTTCTACCATAGGGTGTCTGTCATGGGAAGGTTTCCAAACGTTATGTAGGGCTTCATAATAATACCGTGCTGAGGTTCCAAAACTTTGGCTTAACCAATAAATCATAGCTGTATTAATAAGGTCATTTTTAGAGAATCGACTTTCAATATTCCCTTTGCAATCACTCCAGGCCCTTCTTTTTTCTATTAACCATGCCAGTAATCCTGCAGGGGAATCGTTTAGACCATAAGACAATGTTTGTGGTCTTGTAGCTTGAATCATAAAATAACCATTTCCCTCAGTGGTAAAGTTGAGATTCTTAAGAGCCCATTTCTTCTCTTTTTCTTCATAGTCACTATCACTAGGTCCAGGTCCGGTCACAAAATCAATAGGAACTGCCATGTGGGCGTGAACCGCTGGAACAATATCAGAGTATTTGTGGCCCAATTGCAAGGTTATAGCTGCGCCCCAATCTCCTCCATGAGCGAAGAATTTATTGTAACCTAACACATCTTTCATCAATCTCACCCAAAGATCAGATGTTTGCCAAAAGTTCACTCCAGTTTTGTTTAGAGGGGTAGAAAAACCGTAACCTGGTAAGGAGGGTACAACCACATCAAAGGCATCTTCCTGTTTTCCACCAAATTTTTCTGGGTTGCTTAACGGCTCAATAATTTTCTGATAATCCCAAAAGGTCCAAGGCCAT
>DTSC01000064.1:0-12918 GCA_012965625.1 Flavobacteriales bacterium
AACCCTTGATTTTTTATTATTTAAGGCTTTGTTTTCAAGAGAAGAAGTCTCTGTTAAACGCAGCCATTAATGTATATTCAATTTTGTCAAAATATTTTTCCGCCTTCCTGTTTGTTTACAAGTAATTTATTATATCTTTGCACCCCCTTAAAAATAGAAGCATTTTTTCAAGAAGGGAATTATGATATAAAAAACAACAGATTATTCTATGCCTACTATTCAACAATTAGTTCGAAAAGGAAGAGTTTCCATGAAAAAAAAGAGCAAGTCTATTGCTCTGGGTTCATGCCCTCAAAGAAGAGGCGTTTGTGTAAGGGTTTACACAACAACACCAAAAAAGCCTAATTCTGCGATGCGAAAAGTTGCTAGGGTAAGACTTACCAATGATAAAGAAGTTAATGCTTATATTCCTGGGGAAGGACATAATCTTCAAGAGCACTCAATCGTACTTGTACGTGGAGGAAGAGTAAAGGATTTACCTGGTGTAAGATATCATATTGTGAGAGGGGCTCTTGACACAGGAGGTGTAGATGACAGAACACAAAGAAGATCAAAATACGGCACAAAGAGACCAAAGAAGAAATAATCATTGTAATAAACTTTAAAAGCACCTAACCAACGTGAGACGATCCAAAAGCAAAAAGAAAATATTATTGCCTGATCCGAAATTCAAAGATTCTTTGGCAACAAAGTTTGTTAACAACCTAATGATTGGTGGGAAAAAAAGCGTCGCATTTAGGATTTTCTATAATGCGCTTGACCTTGTTGAAGAAAAGACCAAAGAAAACGGGCTGGAATTATGGAAAAAGGCATTAGAGAATGTTACCCCCTCTGTTGAGGTTAAAAGTCGGCGCGTGGGAGGCGCAACATTTCAAATTCCTCAAGAAGTTAAGCCCAACAGAAAAATTTCACTTGGTATGAAGTGGATGATCAAATATGCTAGAGAACGAAATGCCAATAGCATGGAACAAAAATTGGCAGATGAGATTGTTGCTGCAAGTAAGATGGAAGGTGGGGCCCACAAGAAAAAAGAAGATACAAGAAAAATGGCTGAAGCAAATAAGGCTTTTTCTCATTTTAGATTCTAAACAAAGCATTATATAGATAGATGAAGGGCTTAAAATTAACAAGGAACATTGGCATCATGGCACATATTGATGCTGGCAAGACAACTACCACTGAGCGGATTTTGTACTATACTGGCCTAACGCACAAAATCGGCGAGGTACATGATGGCGCTGCCGTAATGGACTGGATGGACCAAGAACAAGAAAGGGGAATTACTATTACTTCTGCAGCAACTACAACTTTCTGGGATTACAAAGACAGAAAATACAAGATTAATATAATTGATACTCCTGGTCACGTTGACTTTACTGTAGAAGTTGAAAGGTCTTTACGTGTATTGGACGGTGCTGTTGCGCTATTTTGTGCCGTTGGTGGAGTTGAGCCGCAATCAGAAACCGTTTGGAAACAAGCAGACAAATACAATGTCCCTAGAATTGGGTTTGTTAATAAGATGGACAGAGCCGGGGCTGATTTTTTTAGTGTTGTTACGCAGATTGAAGAGAGGCTAGGTGCAAAACCTGTTCCTCTCCAGATTCCAATTGGAGCTGAAGATACCTTTAAAGGCATTATTGACCTTGTCTCTAATAAAGCCATTGTATGGGATGACGCTACACAGGGCATGACATTTACAGAAATAGAAATGCCTGCTGATTTAGTTTCTGTTGCTCAAGAATGGAGAGAAAAATTAATAGAGTGTGTAGCGGAATATGATGATGCCCTATTAGAAAAGTTCTTTGACGATCCAGATTCAATTTCTTCAAACGACTTAATAGTTGCAATCAGAAAAGCAACTGTTGATATGTCTATAACACCAATACTATGTGGTGCTGCTTTTAAAAACAAAGGTGTTCAGACACTGCTGGATTCCGTTTGCGAATACCTTCCCAGCCCAGATGATGTCGAAGCTATTACAGGAATTAATCCAAAGACTGGTCAAGAAGAGCAAAGAAAACCTGAATCAACGGATTACACTGCTGCATTGGCGTTTAAGATTGCTACCGACCCTTATGTTGGCCGACTTGCCTTTTTTAGAATGTATTCAGGGGCTATTGACGCGGGATCTTATGTGCTAAATACTAGAACAGATAAAAAAGAAAGGATTTCAAGAATCTTCCAAATGCATTCAAATAAGCAGAATCCAATTAGCAGAATTGAAGCTGGAGATATTGGAGCTGCAGTAGGGTTCAAAAATATCCGTACCGGCGACACTTTATGTGACGAAAAACACCCTCTGATTCTTGAATCTATGACATTCCCAGATCCAGTTATTGGAATTGCTGTTGAGCCAAAAACACAAGAAGATGTAGATAAAATGGGCGTTGCTTTAAGCAAGCTTGCCGAAGAGGACCCAACATTTCAAATCAAGACTGATGAAGACTCAGGGCAAACCATTATTAGTGGAATGGGCGAATTACATCTGGAAATTATTATTGATAGGATGAAGCGTGAGTTTAAGGTTGAATGTAACCAGGGTGCGCCACAAGTTGCTTATAAAGAAACTATTTTAGGCACCATTGAACACAGGGAAGTTTACAAAAAACAAACCGGAGGTAGAGGAAAGTTTGCCGACATTGCATTTATTGTAGAACCGGCTGATGAAGACAAATCAGGGCTTGAGTTTATTGATAAAATTAAAGGGGGAAATATTCCCAGAGAGTTTATTCCTGCTGTAGAGAAAGGGTTTAAAGCAGCAATGACAAATGGTGTTTTAGCCGGTTATCCAATGGACGGCTTGAAGATCACTTTAGTTGATGGCTCATACCATGATGTTGACTCTGATTCTTTGTCTTTTGAAATTTGTGCAAAAACTGCATATCGTGCTGCTTTGCCTAAAGCCCAGCCTGCACTGCTAGAGCCAATTATGAAAATTGAAGTAAATACTCCTGAAGAATATATGGGAGATGTAGTGGGAGACCTTAATAAGAGAAGGGGGCAAATGGAGGGAATGGATGCCAAGGGTGGAAATCAAATTATTAAAGCAATTGTTCCCCTTTCCGAAATGTTTGGATATGTAACGGCCTTAAGAACAATAACCTCTGGAAGAGCGTCTTCAACGATGGAGTTTTCACATTATTCTGAAGTTCCTAAAAACATTTCATTGGAGATTGTTGCTAATACAAAGGGTGTTTCACAGGAGGCATAAATAAATACAACTGAATCAATATGAATCAAAAAATTAGAATAAAACTTAAATCTTACGATTACAATTTAGTTGACAAATCAGCTGAGAAAATTGTAAAAACTGTTAAGGCAACAGGTGCTATAATTAGTGGGCCAATTCCACTACCAACTAACAAAAAGATCTTTACTGTATTGAAATCGCCTCATGTAAACAAAAAAGCAAGAGAGCAGTTTCAGGTTTCTTCTTATAAAAGGTTGTTGGACATTTATAGCTCAACAGCTAAAACAGTTGATTCATTGATGAAATTAGAACTCCCAAGTGGAGTTGAAGTAGAGATTAAAGTGTAATTCAAAAGTCATGTCGGGAATAATAGGTAAAAAAATAGGAATGACCAGCACATTTACTGAAGCTGGCAAAAATATAGCTTGTACAGTTATTGAAGCTGGCCCTTGCGTTGTAACTCAGGTTAAAACTAATGAGAAAGATGGTTATAGCGCTGTCCAACTAGGATTTGATGAAAAGAAAGAAAAGAACACTTCTGCTGCTTTAAAGGGGCATTTCTCAAAATCAGGGACTTCTCCAAAGAAGAAACTCGTAGAGTTTCTCATAGATCCTGCAATCATATCAGATAAAGACATTGTAGAATATAAAGAAGGGCAAAATATAAATGTTGGTATTTTTAATGAAGGAGAATGGGTTGATATTGTTGGGACATCTAAAGGAAAGGGGTTCCAAGGAGTTGTTAAAAGGCATGGCTTTCATGGAGTAGGAGGCCAAACTCATGGTCAACACAATAGAGCAAGGACTGGTGGGTCAATTGGAGCTGCATCCTACCCTGCTAGAGTATTTAAAGGCATGAAAATGGCGGGGCGAATGGGTGGAAATAGAGTTAAGGCAATTAACCTGAAAGTAATAAAGGTGCTGGCTGAAAAGAACTTGTTAATAGTCAAAGGGTGTGTGCCTGGCTCAAAAGGCTCCTATCTATGTGTAGAAAAATATTAAATGATAAACATGGAGTTAGAAATAAAAAATATTAATGGAAAAACGACCAGTAAGAAAGCAACACTCAGTGATTCTGTTTTTGCTATCAAGCCTAATGACCATGCTGTATACTTAGACATAAAGCAACACCTGGCAAATAAAAGGCAAGGCACTCATAAAGCAAAAGAAAGAGGCGCAATAACTGGCTCGAGAAGAAAGATCCGAAAACAAAAGGGAACAGGGTCTGCTAGAGTTGGAGATATTAAAAATCCGATTTTTAGGGGTGGTGGTAGAGTTTTTGGGCCAAGGCCAAGAGACTATGGCTTTAAGCTTAATAAAAAACTCAAGGTAATTGCAAGGAAATCTGCTCTTACCTATAAAGCAAAAGATTTGTGCTTGACTGTTGTGGAAGACTTTACATTTGAAGGTCCAAAAACAAAACAGTATAATGAAATGCTAAACAACCTTAATATACAGAACTCAAAGTCTCTCTTAATAATCCCTGCTAATGACAAAAACATTGTGCTCTCTGCCAGAAATTTACAAGGAACAAAGGTTATGACAGCCTCGGACATAAACACTTATGAGATTTTAAATGCCCAGAATTTAATTCTTAGCGAAAGTTCTATAGAACTAATACATAAAACCTTAGACAACTAATACAATGAACCTATTAAAAAGACCTATAGTAACAGAAAAAATGTCTTCGGATAGTGAAAACTTTAACAGATACGGTTTTGTTGTAAGCACCAAAGCCAATAAAGTTGAAATTAAAAAAGCTATTGAGGAAATGTACGGAGTTACCGTAGAAAAAGTAAGAACAATGAATTGTCTTGGGAAGCCGCGATCAAAAAATACGAAGAGTGGCGTAGTTTCAGGCAGAACTAATTCATATAAAAAGGCAATTGTAGCCCTTGCAGAAGGTGACGCAATTGATTTTTATAGTAATGTATAAATGATTTTACCATGGCAGTAAGAAAATTAAAACCAGTTACACCAGGTCAACGCTTTAAAGTGCTTTCGGCATTTGACACGCTAACTGTTTCAAGCCCTGAAAAAAGCCTGTTAGGTTCTCATAAAAGAAGCGGAGGCAGAAATGATACGGGAAAAATGACTGTCAGAAATATTGGTGGGGGTCATAAAAAAAGATACCGAATTATTGATTTCAAGAGAAATAAGGATGGTATCCCAGGAGTTGTGAAAACAATTGAATATGACCCAAACAGGTCAGCAAGAATTGCCCTGGTATTCTATGCAGACGGCGAGAAAAGATACATCATAGCACCTAACGGGCTCAAAATAGATCAGAAAATAGAAAGTGGCAAAGGAGCAGCGACTGAAGTCGGAAACGCACTTTACTTAAGTGAGATTCCATTGGGGACGATTATCCATAATATCGAATTAAAACCTGACCAGGGCGGTGTTTTGGCAAGAGGTGCTGGTGGATACGCACAGCTTATGTCCAAGGAAGGAAAGTATGTAAATGTCAAACTTCCATCAGGAGAGGTAAGAATGGTATTAGCTGCCTGCAAGGCAACAATTGGTGTTGTTTCAAATGGTGACCACTTCTTACAAAACATTGGTAAAGCTGGGGGAAACAGATGGAGGGGAAAGAGGCCAAGGACTAGAGGGGTTGCAATGAACCCAGTAGATCATCCTATGGGTGGAGGAGAAGGAAAAGCATCAGGAGGGCATCCACGTTCAAGAAAAGGATTGCCAGCAAAAGGATATAAAACGAGATCTAAGAAAAAGATCTCAAATAAATATATAGTTGAAAAACGAAAGAAATAATTAAACTATCATGCCAAGATCATTAACAAAAGGACCACATATTGACATTAAGTTGGAAAAGAAGGTATTAGAACAACAGGGTTCTGGGAAGAAAACCGTAATTAAAACTTGGGCGAGAGCATCAATGATCTCTCCTGATTTTGTTGGCCTTACAATTGCCGTTCATAATGGAAATAAGTTTATCCCTGTTTACATTACTGAAAACATGGTTGGCCACAAACTAGGAGAGTTTTCTCCTACAAGACAATATAGAGGTCATGCTGGTCATAGGAAAGGATAATTAATTCTTTCTAAAATAAAACAACAGAAATTATATTAACGTGGGTTCAAGAAAACAAAATAGTGCTAATCAAAGAAAGGAAGTTGCTAAATCACTTTATGTTGCAAAACTAATGGATTGTCCAACTTCACCAAGAAAAATGAGATTAGTCGCAGATATGATTAGAGGTGAAGGCGTTGACAAGGCTCTTCAAATTCTAAAGCTGAGTCCTAAAGAAGCCTCGTTAAGAGTAGAAAAGCTTTTGCTATCGGCCATTGCTAACTGGCAAACAAAGAACGAAGGTGTTAGGATAGAGGATAGCGAACTTTATATTAGGAAGATTGATGTTGATAGTGCAAGGCAACTAAAAAGGATTCGCCCCGCCCCTCAAGGAAGAGCACATAGAATTAGAAAAAGATCAAACCATGTAACATTGATACTTGGAAGCTACGATGTTAAAGAAACAAACATAAAAACCAATAATAATTAAATGGGACAAAAAACAAATCCGATAAGTAATCGACTTGGAATCATTAATGGATGGGATTCCAATTGGTATGGTGAAAAGAACTGTGCTGAGAAAATAGTCGAAGATGAAAGGATACGTAAGTATTTAGGTGCCCGGCTTGAAAAAGCAAGTATCTCAAAGATCATCATTGAAAGAACATTAAAGCTGATTACAGTAACTATTAACACTGCTAGGCCAGGAATTATTATTGGCAAAGGTGGCCAAGAGGTTGATAAACTTAAGGAAGAGCTCAAAAAAATTACTAAAAAGGAAGTGCAGATCAATATTTATGAGATTAAAAGGCCCGAGCTAGATGCAAAACTGGTTGCT
Organism: Flavobacteriales bacterium; assembly: GCA_012965625.1. Taxonomy (GTDB): domain Bacteria; phylum Bacteroidota; class Bacteroidia; order NORP154; family NORP154; genus UWMA-0041. The sequence goes on from DTSC01000064.1 coordinate 7,060, forward strand.
GATAGCCTTGCCAAACAAATCGAGGGAAGGATTAACTTTAGGAGAGCGTCAAAAATGGCAGTTGCTTCTACTATGAGAATGGGTGCAGAAGGAGTTAAGGTATCTATCGCTGGAAGATTGAACGGTGCTGAAATGGCTAGAACAGAGCAATATAAAGAAGGCAGAATACCCCTTCACACTTTTAGAGCAAAAATTGACTATGCTCTTTCTGAAGCTCAGATGTCATATGGCAAAATTGGCGTTAAAGTGTGGATCTGTTTGGGAGAAGTTTATGGAAAACGAGATCTTTCACCCAATATTGGAATGAGAAAAGGAAAGCCAGGAGCAAAAGGGAGAAAAATGCCTAATAATTCTAATTTTTAGAATCGGTGAAATTTATAATGTCTTTTAAGACAATTTATTAATAGCGCATGTTACAACCGAAAAGAACAAAATTCAGAAAAATGCAAAAAGGTCGCATGAAGGGGAATTCCCAACGTGGACATCAGCTTGCATTTGGATCATATGGAATTAAGGCCTTGGAAGAGTGTTGGCTGACTAGCCGACAGATAGAAGCTGCTCGTATTGCGGTTACAAGATATATGAAAAGAGAGGGACAGATTTGGATTAGGGTTTTTCCTGACAAGCCAGTTACAAAGAAGCCTGCAGAGGTGAGGATGGGGAAAGGAAAAGGAGCACCTGAATACTTTGTTGCTAGAGTTAGTCCGGGAAGAATTCTAATTGAAGCTGAAGGAGTTCCATTAAACATTGCTAAAGAAGCACTGAGGCTGGCTTCGCAAAAATTGCCAATTACAACTAAGTTTATGCTTAGGAGAGATTACGTGGGAGAAAAATAATATCTAGAAAAAAATGAAATCGTCTGTAATAAGGGAAATGTCTTTAGCCGAGATTCGAGAAAAAATCGAAGTAGAGAAGACTATGTATTTAAAGATAAAAATGAATCATGCTGTTTCCAGTTTGGATAACCCTTTAAAACTAAAGTATGCAAGAAAAACAATTGCACGCTTATCTACCGAACTGACAAACAGGGAAAAGGGAAGTTCTCTGGAACAAAAAGTTGAAACATTAAAAACCAAAACAGAAGCACTAGATATAAAAGAAGATATAGCAGAAAACAAGAAGCAAGAAAACACGGACAACAACAAGAGCGAATAATCAAAATATGGAACAAAGAAATTTACGTAAAGAAAGGACTGGACTTGTATCTAGTAATGATATGGACAAATCAATCGTTGTCAATGTCAGAAGACTGATAAAACACCCCAAGTACGGAAAGTTTATTAAAAAAACCAGTCGACTAATGGCTCATGACGAAAAAAATGAATGTGGTGTAGGTGATATGGTTAAAATAATGGAAACAAGACCCTTGAGCAAACGTAAATGTTGGCGATTGATTGAAATTATAGAAAAAGCGAAATAATATGATACAGCAAGAATCTAGATTATCTGTAGCCGACAATAGTGGTGCAAAGGAAGTTCTTTGTATCAATGTTCTTGGAGGAACTGGCAGAAGATATGCAAGTGTTGGAGATACCATTGTGGTAACGGTAAAAAATGCAATGGCCTCAGGCAATATCAAAAAAGGAACTGTTAGTAAAGCGGTTATCGTAAGAACAAGGAAAGAAGTTCGCAGAAATGATGGTTCATATATCAGATTTGATGACAATGCATGTGTGCTGTTAACTGCGGTTGATGAACTAAGGGGTACAAGAATCTTTGGTCCTGTTGCACGGGAACTTAGAGAGAAAAAATTTATGAAAATTGTTTCTTTAGCACCAGAAGTGCTTTAAGGTACAAAAACTAATATTGATGACAAAAATCAACTTTAAAAAAGGAGAAACCGTCGCTGTTATTACAGGTGAAGACAAGGGAAAGCAGGGAAGAGTGCTCTCTGTCAACCCCAAAACTTACCGTGCTATAATAGAAGGCTTGAACATGGTATCAAAACACGCAAAGCCTTCAGCTCAAAACCAGCAAGGTGGCATTATGAAACAAGAGGCTTCAATCCACATATCAAATTTGATGTTAGTGGACCCCTCAACAGGAGACCCTACAAAAGTGGGAAGAAAAAGAGATACAAATGGCAAACTAACCCGGTATTCAAAGAAAACGGGAGAAATCATTAAATAAAGATGGAGTTTATACCAAAATTAAAAACAGAATACAAAGAGAAAATTATACCTGCATTGGTAGAGAAGTTTTCGTATTCATCGAGCATGCAGGCACCCAAACTACAAAAGGTATGCTTAAATCAAGGCGTGGGTAAGGCTACAGCCGATAAAAAGCTGATTGACCAAGCCATTGAAGAAATGACCCTTATCGCTGGACAACAGGCGGTTCCTGCTCGCTCAAAAAAAGACATCTCAAATTTTAAACTTAGAAAAGGAATGCCTATTGGAGTAAGGGTGGTACTTAGAGGAAATCAAATGTATGAATTTGTGGAGCGCCTTGTTTCTGTTTCTTTACCACGGACAAGAGACTTTAGGGGAATCAGTAACAAAGGTTTTGACAAGCATGGAAATTATACTCTTGGTATTAAAGAACAAATAATCTTTCCTGAAATTGATATTGACAAAGTTAAAAGCATCTCAGGAATGGATATAACATTTGTGACTACTGCAAAGACAAATAAAGAGGCTTTGGCCTTATTAACTGAATTAGGTTTACCATTTAAAAACTAAATAAACAGAATGGCAAAAGAATCCATGAAGGCCCGAGAGGTCAAACGACAAAAAATGGTTGCACGTTACGCGGACAAAAGGGCTGCACTGAAAGCAGCTGGAGACTATGCTGGCTTACAAAAGCTGCCAAAGAATGCTTCTCCTGTTAGATTGCATAACAGATGTAGTCTAACTGGAAGGCCAAAAGGATATATAAGACATTATGGAATATCGAGAATCGTTTTTCGGGAAATGGCCTCAAAAGGCTTGCTTCCCGGTGTAAGAAAGGCAAGCTGGTAATCTTACGTTTTAATGGTAACATTTTTTTAAGAAAAAGAAATTATGACAGATCCAATAGCAGATTATTTAACCAGGATAAGAAATGGCATAAAAGCAAACCATGCGGTTGTGAATATTCCTTCTTCAAAAATTAAACAGGAGATAACAAAAAATCTTTTGGATAAGGGATATATTCTTAATTACAAAATAGAGGATGGTGAGGATTTTGAAGAAAATAAAGGAACTCAGAACAATATTAAGATTGCATTAAAATATAATCCTAAAACTAAACTTTCTGCGATTAGAAAGCTTGAAAGAATAAGCCGGCCTGGTTTAAGGAAATATGCAAATGCCAATAACTTGCCGCGCGTTCTTAATGGTCTTGGTATTGCTATTTTATCAACATCAAAAGGAATAATGACAGACAAAGAAGCCAGAAAAGAAAATGTCGGAGGAGAAATTCTTTGTTACATATATTAATAAAAAGGGAAAATGTCACGAATAGGAAATTTGCCAATAGAAATACCTGAAGGCGTTCAAGTAACAGTTGGAGAAAACAGTCTTGTTACAATAAAGGGGCCATTAGGGGAGCTTAGTCAAGAGGTCAATCAGTGTCTGTCAATTAAAGTTGATGAAAACAACTTAATTGTATCAAGAAAATCTGATCAAATTAAAGATAAGTCACTTCATGGTTTGCATAGGTCTCTTCTAGCTAATATGGTTGAAGGAGTTTCAAAAGGATTTGTCAAAGATCTTGACTTGGTGGGTGTAGGTTACCGTGCTTCAAATCAAGGACAACTTTTAGAATTAGCAGTTGGTTATTCTCACAACATTGTTTTTGAAGTGCCAGAGGAGATTAAAGTGGAAACAAAAACGGAAAGAGGAAAACCTCCCAGAATAACATTAACCTCTTTTGACAAGCAGCTTATTGGTCATATTGCATCTAAAATAAGGTCTCTGAGAAAACCAGAACCTTATAAAGGCAAGGGTATTAAATATACGGATGAAGTATTGAGAAGAAAAGCAGGTAAAACAGTAGCTAAAACATAATAAAAATGGCAACTCGTAATATTAGTAGAAGACAAAGAATTAAGCACCAGGTTAGGAAAACGATCTCAGGAACCGCGGATCGTCCTAGATTAACTGTGTTCAGAAGCAATAAGCAGTTTTATGCGCAGCTAATAGATGATTCTGCTGGCAGAACCATTACCTCTGTTTCATCTAGAAACGAAAAAAAATCTCAAAATTGTTCAAAAACAGAACAGGCAAAGATGGTAGGGTTAGCTATTGCTGAACAAGCAAAAAAAGCTGCTGTAAAATCAGTTGTTTTTGATAGAAATGGGTATCTGTATCATGGTAGAGTTAAATATTTTTGTGAAGCTGCAAGAGAAGGTGGTTTAATATTTTAAATAGAAATAAGGTGAATACAAACATCAGAAGAATAAAGGCTAGTGAAATTGAATTAAAAGATAAGCTGGTTGCAATCAATAGAGTTACAAAGGTTACAAAGGGAGGGCGAACTTTTGGGTTTTCCGCAATTATAGTTGTAGGAGACGAAAATGGCATCGTTGGCCATGGCTTAGGAAAAGCCAAAGAAGTAACAACTGCTATTGAAAAGGGAATTGATGATGCTAAGAAAAATTTATTTAAAATCCCTATCCACAAAGGCACTGTACCCCATAAACAGGAAGGTAAATTTAGGGGTGCACGAGTTTTATTAAGGCCTGCAGCACATGGAACTGGCGTTATAGCCGGTGGAGCAATGAGAGCAATCCTTGAAAGCGTAGGAATAACTGATGTGCTTGCTAAATCAAAAGGCTCTTCTAACCCCCATAACGTTGTAAAAGCTACAATGGATGCTTTAAATCAAATGAGGGATGCAAATGCTGTAGCAAGACAAAGAGGAGTTAGTCTAGAGAAAGTATATAATGGATAATGTTTCTCTATTTAAGATTCAAGATAAACCCCTAAAAAAATGGCGAAGATCAAAATAAAGCAAGTAAAAAGTAAAATCAACAGCAATAAGCGTCAAAAAAGAACGCTTGAAGCTTTAGGCATTAAAAAAATGCAACAAGTTGTTGAACATGAAGACACACCCCAAATAATGGGAATGATAAATAAAGTTAAGCACTTGGTAGCCGTTGAGGGTGCCTAAAGTCATTAAGATAGAAAACAAAATGGATTTAAGCAATTTAAAACCGGCAAAAGGCTCAATAAAATCAGGGCAAAGACTAGGTAGGGGTCAAGGATCTACTAAAGGTGGAACAGCTGGTCGTGGACACAAAGGACAAAAATCCAGATCTGGTTATTCGAAAAAATTTGGATTTGAGGGTGGTCAACAACCATTACAAACCCGAGTCCCTAAATTTGGATTCAAGAACATCAACAGGATAGAATACAAGGGTGTTAACTTAGACACACTCCAGATTTTAGCAGACAATAAAAAAACCAATAAAATCGACCCCACTCTACTTGCAGAAAACAGCCTGGTCTCTAAAAAAGACTTAGTTAAAATCCTTGGTCGAGGTGAAATTAAATCCAAAATTGAGGTTACTGCTCATGATTTTTCCAAAGCTGCTAGAGAAGCAATTGAAAAAGCTGGAGGAAAAGCCATTGTATTGCCAGGCAAACATGCTGATAGGAAAATAAAAAATGAAGCCAGGGCAGCCAAACGATCAAAAGCAAAACCGGCAAAAGAAACACCTAGTTCGGAAAATGAAATAAAAGAAGAAACGAAAAAGGGCGCTGAAAATGCAGAAATGGCAAAAGATGAAGCGAAAACAGAACTGAAGGAAGGGGCTGAACTTTCAAAAAAAACAGAAGAGGATAAAAAAGACAGCTCAAAATTGCCAGATGAAATAAATGGCAAGGAAAAAGAAGAAACAATTGCTGAGGAAAAAACAACAAAATAAATTAACCA
>DTSC01000064.1:12948-17148 GCA_012965625.1 Flavobacteriales bacterium
TAAGAAACATATACAAGATAGAAGATCTACGTAATAGGATCTATACTACCTTGGGTTTAATCCTGATTTACAGGCTTGGATCTTATGTGGTTCTCCCTGGAGTAGATCCGATTGTTCTTGAAGAGGTTAATGCAAATAGTGGCCAAGAAGGGTTAATGGGGCTTCTAAATATGTTCTCTGGTGGGGCATTTTCAAGAGCTTCCATTTTTGCCCTGGGAATTATGCCATATATCTCTGCCTCTATTGTTATACAACTCCTAGGTGTTGCAATTCCCTATTTTCAAAAACTTCAAAAAGAAGGCGAAAGTGGACGAAGAAAAATCAATCAGATAACACGCCTCTTAACGGTCTTGATTACATTTGGACAAGCTCCTGGTTACTTAGCGACTCAAATACCAGACCAGGCAATTATAGGAGGACCAAGCTCTTTCTTTACCATATCATGCATTATTATATTAACTACAGGTACGCTCTTTGTAATGTGGCTTGGCGAAAAAATTACTGATAAAGGAATTGGAAATGGAATCTCCTTGCTTATCATGATTGGTATTATTGCTAACTTACCTTTCGCTTTTGTTGCCGAATTTGCATCCAGATTAGAAGAGCAAGGAGGTGGACTGGTAATGTTTCTGGTTGAAATGGTAATGCTAATATTGGTGATCGTTGTCACGATTCTGCTCATTCAGGGAAGCAGAAGGGTGCCAGTACAATTTGCGAAAAGAGTTGTTGGCAATAAACAATATGGAGGTGTTAGACAATATATCCCTCTTAAGGTAAATGCAGCAGGTGTGATGCCCATAATCTTTGCCCAGGCTATTATGTTTGTTCCTTTAACTTTAGCTGGTTTTACAGATTCCGCTACTTTACAGGGATTTATGGCTGCCTTTACAGATTTTACAGGGTTCTGGTATAACCTCACATTCTTCATAATGATTATTTTGTTTACTTACTTCTATACAGCAATTACAGTAAACCCAAATCAAATGGCAGAAGACATGAAAAGAAATGGCGGCTTTATTCCCGGAGTAAAACCAGGGAGACAAACTGCAGATTTTTTAGATGCTATTTTGTCTAGAATTACTTTGCCTGGTTCTGTTTTTCTTGGAATTGTAGCAATACTTCCAGCATTTGCTATGATAGGAGGAGTAAATAGCCAGTTTGCACAATTTTATGGCGGAACATCTTTGCTAATTATGGTTGGAGTAGTATTAGATACACTGCAGCAAATTGAAAGTCATCTACTAATGAGACATTACGATGGTTTAATGAAATCTGGGAGAATTAAAGGAAGGTCATCTATGGGTATGGCGACGTAATCTGAATTATATTGTTAAGATGATCTACTTTAAAACTAAGGAAGAAATAGAGCTGTTAAGAAAAAGTTCTTTGCTTGTTGCTAAAACACACGCAGAAGTGGCAAAATACATACAGCCAGGCGTAACTACTAAGGAAATGGATAAAGTAGCTGAGGAATTTATTATTAGCCATGGGGGTAAACCTGGCTTTAAAGGATATAATGGGTTTCCTGCAACGCTTTGTATTTCTATAAACGACGAGGTTGTACATGGTATTCCCAGTTCTGCTATTTTAAAAGATGGTGATATTGTTTCAGTGGATTGTGGTGTCCTTATGAATGGGTTTTATGGAGACTCTGCTTTTACTTATTCTGTTGGAAATGTTTCGGACGATGCCGAAAAATTAATGCAGGTTACCAGGGAATCACTATATAAAGGTATCGAAATGGCTGTAGAAGGAAATCGATTGGGTGATATCGGATATGCTATTCAAAAACACACAGAAACTCATGGGTTTTCAGTGGTAAGAGACCTTGTTGGACATGGTGTAGGCAGAAACTTGCATGAAAAACCTGAGGTTCCAAACTATGGAAAAAGAGGATCTGGAATTAAACTAAAGGAAGGTATGGTAATAGCTATTGAACCAATGGTAAATGCAGGCAAACATCACGTAACTGTTATGAATGATAATTGGACCATCAAAACAAAAGACGGTTCATTATCAGCACACTTTGAACATACTATAGCTATAAAAAAAGATAAAGCAGACATATTATCCTCATTTAAATATATAGATGAGGGATTAAAAAAAAATAAACAATTTGTATTAATATAGAATTTGAGTTTTAAGAATGGCCAAGCAAGAATCAATAGTACAAGATGGAACGATTATAGAAGCATTATCAAATGCTATGTTTCGTGTGGAGCTGGAAAATGGTCATATCATTACGGCTCACATCTCTGGAAAGATGCGAATGTATTATATTAAAATATTACCTGGCGATAGAGTGAGGTTAGAAATGTCCCCTTATGATTTGACAAAAGGAAGAATTATATATAGATATAAGCCAGGAGAAACATCTGACACAATGAATAAAAAATAGCAAGTAGAGGAATACGTAATTGTATTGAAAAATCTCTTGTTTAACAAGCAGTACTATAATTAGCATAATAGGTAAAGTGCAGTAAAAAACAAGTAAATGAAAGTAAGAGCATCTATAAAAAAAAGAAGTTCTGATTGTAAAATTGTCAGGAGAAAAGGAAGGCTTTATGTAATTAACAAAAAGACTCCGAGATTTAAACAAAGGCAAGGATAATTGGCTCTGATTGATTTATCTCTATTATAGTATAAAATATTTTAAAAGAACAAACATTAATATTTAAGATATGGCACGAATTGCTGGAATTGATTTACCAAAAGAAAAAAGAGGAGAGATTGGACTTACATATGTCTTTGGTATAAGCCGCCGAACAGCAAATAAAATTTTGGCTGACGCTGGAATTGACCCTAACATAAAAGTTCGTGACTGGACTGATGACCAACAAACTAATATACGGAAATATATTTCTGATCATATTAAAGTTGAGGGAGAATTGCGATCTGAAATGCAGCTTAACATCAAAAGGTTAAAAGATATTGGATGCTACCGAGGAATAAGGCATCGTATTGGCCTTCCGCTTAGAGGACAAAAAACAAAGAATAATGCTAGAACAAAAAAGGGAAAGAAAAAAACAATAGCCAACAAAAAGAAAGTAATGAAAGGTTAAAATAACCTGGACACAAAACAGAAAACAAATGGCAAGAACAGGATCAAAGAAAAAAGTAAAAGTAGAAGCTATCGGCGAAGCACATATTCATGCTTCCTTTAACAATATAATTATTTCACTTACCAATACCAATGGGCAAGTGATTGCCTGGTCTTCCGCTGGAAAAAAAGGTTTTAGGGGTTCTAAAAAGAACACCCCTTATGCAGCACAACAAGCTGCTGCTGACTGTGCACAGGTTGCCTATGACCTTGGATTAAGAAAGGTAAAGGCCTATGTTAAAGGCCCAGGCGGGGGACGCGAATCTGCAATTAGAACGATTCACAACACAGGAATTGTAGTTACTGAAATTGTGGATGTTACTCCTTTACCTCATAATGGCTGTAGACCTCCAAAAAGAAGGCGTGTATAATTTATAAATGAATGTTTTAAACAAACTTAGTTATGGCAAAATATAATGGACCAAAGTCGAAGATCGCCCGAAAATTCGGTGAGCCTATTTTTGGTGCAGATACGGTATTAGAAAAAAAGCCTTATCCACCCGGACAGCATGGGCCAAAAAAGAAAAGGAGAAAGCAGTCTGAATATGCAATCCAATTAATGGAGAAGCAGAAAGCAAAATACACCTATGGTGTTTTGGAGAAACAGTTTTCAAATATGTTTAAAAAAGCATCAAGAAAAAGGGGGATTACTGGTGAAAACTTGTTGCAGCTATGCGAATCAAGGCTTGACAATACTGTTTTTAGGTTTGGACTATCAACTACAAGAAGTGGAGCAAGACAATTGGTCTCTCATAAGCATATAAATGTAAATGGTAGGGTGGTGAATATTCCATCTTATCAGCTAAAGTCCGGAGATATTGTCTCAGTTCGTGAAAAATCAAAATCAAACGAATCTATTTCGAGCGCCTTGGCGCAGAATGAGAGCACTTATGACTGGTTAGAATGGGACATAAATAATCTTTCAGGAGTATTTCTTCAAACTCCAGATAGAGAGAATATTCCTGAACCAATAAAAGAACAACTGATCGTAGAATTATATTCTAAATAAAAAAAACATGAAGAAAATTGAGGATAGATAATCCCTCATTTAATATTATAAAAAATTTGTATTAACATTTCTAATTTAAAAAACATGGCAA
>DTSC01000065.1:0-1807 GCA_012965625.1 Flavobacteriales bacterium
ATTGACTTACCTCCCCTGGACATTTTTGATAGTTCTTGTTTATTATTTACGGAAACCAACCCTTCCTTCCACATTGAAGATTATGACAATAGTGACAGTTATAGGATACATTGTGTCGCTTTTGTTTTGGGCTTTAATGCACTTTATGGGATACAATACTATCCAATTTTTCACCAACACTATTTCTGCCATTACACATATCTATATAGTTCTTATAATTATTTGGCTCGCAGCCCATAAACCTCCCCGTTGGGCTTATTGGGTCTTCGGCATCTTCATAGGAGTATCACTGTGGCTAACCTTGGCCAATAACCAATATCTACTTCATATTGCGCATAAAAACTACAGTGATAATTACCTAAATACCACTATAAAAATATACGAACAAACCCCTGCACCCGTGGCTTTTTTGCACGGCCGTATGAAATATGAGCGTTCCTCACAGAAACACACATTTTATAATGTGTTAGGTGCTTACCTAGCTCTTGTTAAAGGTCCGCATACCTTTATACATTTGACCGTACTTGACATCCCAATAAGTAAAGGTACTACCCGGTTCATTGACAAAAACCTGGTTCACACCTCAGTGTTATGGCAGTTTATAGAGCGGCAAAAAACACAAGGCAAATTTCAAAGCATACAACAAAGCCAGCTGGATTTGATAAGAAAGCACAATGCTGGATACCTAATCTATAGCAAAAGAGCAGTAATTGCACCTGAGCTACAAGGTCTCATAAAAGAAAGGATAATTGATGAAAATACTGGAGAGGTTTTTGGGGTTTTGAAGAAAAGTGATGCCAATTAAACCTAAAATAATATGATTTAATTATATAAAATTAAGACTTGGAAATTTTAAGCAAAGTAAGGAAAATGATTTTGATATCTGTATAAAGGTTCTGTTCTTCAAGATATTTTAAATTCAGCTTAAGCTTCTTAGGCATAATTAATTCTACATACTCTCTTTGTGGGTTTTCTGCTTTCCCCAGGATTTCACTTTCATTGGAAAATTCAATTGAGGCATAGTCGGTTATTCCCGGCTTAATGGACAAGACTTTCATTTGTTCTTCCGTATAATAATTCACATACTTTTTTACCTCAGGCCTTGGTCCTACAAAGCTCATGCTTCCTTCCAGTACATTAAACAACTGTAAAAGCTCATCAATTTTATATTTTCTTAAGAAGCGTCCTATTCTGGTAATCCTTATATCTTTTGTCCCGACCGTTAGCAAACCATCAGCAGAAGAATTAGCCTCCATTGTTCTGAATTTATACAAAAGGAATTCAATGCCATGCCTTCCAACTCTTCTTTGAACATAAACAGAACTGCCTTTTGAACCCACAGGAATCAATATATAGATGATGATAAAAAAAGGAAATAAAAGAATAATTCCTACAATTGAGAACACCAGATCAAATGTGCGTTTGATCATGTTTAACTAAGTATTAATTCTACCGAGTTTACTACAGATTGAACAATCTTTTCAAGGTCTTCCCTTGTTAGATCAACATAAACAGGAAGAGTCACCTCTCTAGAGAAATTATCTAAAGCAATGGGGTAATTATTTACATTAAAACCCATTTTCTTATAATGGGTAAGCATAGGGACCGGTTGAAAATGTACATTTACACTAACATCCTTCTTTGCAATTTCCTGGATTATATGATCTCTCCCAGATTCGCTTATACCCTTGATTCTCAAGGGATATATATGATAGGAAGAAGTTTTGGTTTCAGATACATATTCTGGCAATTCGGCCCAATTATAAGTACTTAAAGCATCTGAGTAAAAATCAAAGATCTCTTTTCT
>DTSC01000065.1:1880-17127 GCA_012965625.1 Flavobacteriales bacterium
GTCTCCCATGCTATTCTTTGCCAATGCATCTTTTGTTTGACCATGCAGCGTTTTTATGTTTAACTCTTTATAAACTTCGTCATTGTCGAAAGGCTGGTCCAGGTTTAGGGATATCGCTCCGCCTTCACCGGTAGTAATATTTTTTACTGCATGGAAGGAAAAGACTGATATATCTGTTAAGTTTCCTGTTTTATTGCCTTTATAAACCCCTCCAATCGAATGTGCAGCATCAGATAAAACTAAGATGCGGCCAAGCTTTCTTTGTTCTTCACTCGATGCATTAAACTTAGCGACAATCTCCTCTTCTCTAACCAAGTTGTTGATTACATCATAATCACATGGATAACCTGAAAAATCAACTGGTATGATCACTTTCGTCGAATCAGTTATTACATCCGAGATGGCCTCTGCATTAATATTAAAGTCTTTGCCTACATCAACAAAAACCGGCTTAGCTCCACAATGAATAATCACATTAGCTGTTGCACAGTATGTATATGCCGGAAGGATTACTTCATCACCCTCTCCTACCCCAAACCATCTGAGGATCAGCTCCATCCCTGTAGTGGCTGCACTTACGCATAAAGTCTTCTTATTACCACAATATTCCGCTAACTTTTGCTCAAATTCCTTTGTTTTTGGGCCAGTAGTAATCCAACCAGATTTAAGAACCTCCTCAAGCATTTCCAACGCCTTTGGGTCATATTGGGGCTTATAAAAATTCAACATTGGTCTTTTCAAGTTTAGGATTCATACAAAACTAATAAATTAAGGATATGCCTTTATTTATCAGGATATAAAAACATGAACAAAGAATTAAAAAAAGCATAAAAAATCACTCCTGCCTGCACTTCTAGAATAGACTCCGTAAGTGCATTGATGATAATAATCATGATTAGCATTGCATAAATAAAATTTGATTGCCTAAAAGAATGTACCAAAGGCAATACAAGGCCAAGACACAAGGACAGGAATCCAAAGATTCCCAAAGCAGCAAATGTTTGAAGAAATTGATTATGTGCGTTTAGCCCTTCATCATATACCCCTGACAAACTCTTGTCTTTATATTTACTAATCAACTCATCTTTGATGTCTCCTGTACCCACTCCAATAAGAGGATGTTCCTTAATGAGTTCCATGGCAACAGGCCAAATAAGTAGCCTCTCGGCAGTACTTTCTATTGCATTAGGATTGATATCCCCAGAATAGCTTGTAAATACATCGATGGCTTTATTTATTCTGATTTTAGACTCAGGAATAATATGCACTATAGCAAATGCAAAAATTAATACGGATGTAAAAAGAATAAGAGCTTGTCCAAATTTCTTAGAAAAAAGAAGAAATATCAAGGCGGAAAAAATAACAAAAACAAGCGTGATAAAACCACTTTTCGCCATCAATAAAACAATTAAAACAAGAAAAACTGGCATTGAGATAATATATAATGGACGCTCCCATGAGGAAATACACTCCCATTTTGTAAAAATAAAGTGCATAATCATTGCCAATGCGAGGCATAGATACATTGAATAATATGATGCATGATAATCCATTGAGAGTTTGCCATACAAAAGATTGGTAACATCACCCGTTTCAAAATATGCATTAAATCCATTTACTAGCAAAATGATTCCTGAAATCAAACACCCTCCAATGAATGAAGTTTTAATATGTTCCATTTGAAATATTGAATAAGGCCTAGATGTAAAGAACACTAAAGGAAATATTAAAAACGATAGCTTTACTTCCATATCAAACCAACCAAATTCCATATTGGACGTATAGATCAGGCCAGTTAAATGGAGCAAGTAGAATGAAATAAAAAGAAAGGCATATTTAGGTTTTATAAGATTTGAAAATCTGGATTTCAGGTCTCCACTTATAAGCCAATTCAATACGATTAGTATTATGAGAATTGGAACCACCTTCTTACTCAAAGGAAGGGAAAAAGCAATCCCAAGTAATAAATAATACTGTATCTTATGTTGTATTTTCTGGCTATACATTAATACCTGCTAGAAGTTGCTTTAAATGAACTGGGCTTTCTGTTTAGAAAGTAGAAATGTAGAATACCTTCCAGATATCCTAAACCATAACTAATATGTAATATTAAAAAAGAATACATTATTTGAAGGATAGAAATTAAGTTCATTGATTTATTTATCGCTGCAATTATACTCATCGAACAATATAGACCTAATATTAATAGATAGAACTCAATGAAAGATCCAGGGAGAAACGGAACAATTAACCCAGAAAAACAGAACAACACAAAGAACAAAGGTGCCAATTGTCTTAAGGTTGTAAGTGTTTTATGTTTTTTATTCACATAGACTTTCCAGTACCCATATTGAAAATATTGTCTGAAGAGTTTTTCATATGAGGTCCTAACATAATACCTAGCCCTGATTTCCTGAGATAGGAATATTTTATATCCTGCTTTGGTAAGCCGATAGTTAAGCTCATCATCCTGATTTCTGATGAGTTCCTCATCAAAAAACCCAACTTTTTCAAAGACTTCCTTTTTATATGCCCCAAAGGCAACAGTGTCAACGTACCCATTTTTATTACCGGTTCTAAAAAAAGCATTTCCTACACCAAAGGGAGACGACATGGCTAATGAAATAGCATTAGCAGAACCAGAAGCAATATTTTCAAGTACCCCACCAACACAACCAATATCATCTGAATTATTTAATATAGATATGCTTTTACTTATATAATCAGGCGATATCTCTGCATGAGCACCTAATATCATTATTACTGCTCCACTAGCGTTTTTTATTCCAAGGTTGAGCCCATGTGGTGTTGTTTTATATTTATTTACAAGAAGCTTAACAGAGCTATTAGTTTTAGTGTAGCCTTGAACTAATTCGATAGTTTGATCATCACTTTCCCCATCACAAACCAAGATCTCTATGGTATCGGTATTTTGATCAGAAGCTAAGATTGAATCAATACATTTGCCAATAAATTCTTCCTCATTACGGCTTGGAATAACAATTGATACTAAAGGTGTAATATTTATTTTATCTGTCTCCAAGGCTTAAAAAATCAATTAGTATTCTCTAAAGATCTGTAAGTGCTTATCAAAATTTTTTCCTGATTTGACCAGCAATATTTCAAGGATGCTTGTTTTAGCTGTTCTCTAAAAGAACCAAGGTCTTTTATGCTGATTTTATTAATTACCTGCTTAATACAATTAGCAGAGTTATTCTCAATGAGATACCCGATTTTCTCAGACCTAACAATCCTGCCCATTTCAAATAAATCAGTTGCAATAATTGGAATTCCTGCCATCATATATTCAAAAAACTTGTTGGGCAATGAATAATTGTAGCTCAAACAAGTGTTCTCAATTAAGGACAATCCCACATCTGCTGAAGATGTATATGCAATCAGCTCTTCCATTGATACCGCCTCATAATAAAATATGTTGTCGCATGTATTTGCAGCATCTATTACCAGATCTAAGCTGGGACCATACCCCAAAAATACCATTACTTTTGCTTGATTAGAGAAGCTTTTAAAGGCCTCAATCGTTGATTCAACTCCTCTCCCAAAAGTGATAGAGCCTTGATACAAAAAGATCATAGATTCAGAAGAGATGCCTAAACGTTCTCTTAGCAGGTTGGTTCTTTCACTGGGTTGATAAATTGGACAATTCAGGACTAAGGCAGTATTTATCTTATACAACCTCTCATAATCATCTGCTATACCTTGGCTTACAGTTATAAAGGCGTCAATACTTCTGATTAAAATCCTCTCTAATACTTTGAGAACATATTTTTCAATCCCAGATAGGCCATTTCTCTCCGTTTCATGTTCATGTGCATCATAAACAACCTTTACATTACGATTTGCAAACAATTTAACTATAATTCCAATTGGCAAGGCATTTAGGTCGTTGCAATGATAAATATCAAAGTCCTTGTATGATCTGAAAATACGCATTGCAAATTCCATAAATTTAAATATTTGCAATACTCTGTTTTTTGACCACTTTTTACTTGTAAGTCGAATTCTATGAACTTCAATACCAGAGACAATATCATGTTCCTTCTGACCTTCATCAAGGTATGCAAGTACCTTTACCTCATAACCATGATTTTGTAAGCTTATACACTCCTTTAGTACCCTATTATCATGCTTGAAGTTATTTAATACTATTGATGCTACCTTCATTCTTTTGAGCTATTATTGGTAAATAGCAATGGCAACAAGCTTACTGCCGGAAAGATTTTAACTGAAAAAAAAGAATTTCCGCTGATCATGGAAAACATCGCGATAAACAAAAACACTGCCAAATAGAACCAATGTTCTCTCCAGTATTTAAGAAAGTAATAGGATACCTGAGCCATAAATAGCAAAAAAGCAAATAATCCAAGAATACCTGAGTAAAGCAAGGCAGACAAGAATGGATTGTGGGGGTAATCCGGTTTATGGTGCCACCTGCCAAACTCCTTGGAATAATCTCCAATATAATCAAACCCAGATCCTATTATTTTACTTGAAAAAGGATATTCGCTATACAGCTTTAGTGCATACTTCCACCTTAATAATCGACTCGCCACACCTTTTTTATTTATTGCCTTTAACTGGTCTGTCTTTAACGTTGAGGGCTCCCCCCAGAGAGATGCGTAATAATCATTTATATTAATATCAGAATTGATAATGGTCATGTACCTAAAGGAAACTACTGTAATATCCTCTTTAAATAGTTGATAGTCAATCCCTGACATTTCAATCATTGGACTTAACACATAGCTAATCTGCTTGAAAGTAATCTGTGATACAACCAAGCCTAGAATACCAATAATACTTATAAACAGTATTAAACGAACTTTTGAAACTCTAAACCAACGAAATAACCATTTTACAGCGGATACTATTATAATAAAACCACACAAAATGGCTAATACAACTATTCCCCGCCTTGACCCAGCCAATACCACATTTAATATAATAAGGATTGAGAATAGGTAATACCAGTTTTTTTTTAGCAATGCATCCTTTATATGTATAAGGTATATACAAGCACATAATCCAATGATCCCTCCTAAAGCATAATAATTGCAATCACTTATCAAAGCACTTCCCCAGGGATATCCATCTTCAATCTTGAATACACTATATTCAACACCTTTCAGCATGCTAAAGAATTTGAATAGTCCGATAAAAGAAATCAGTGTAATAAAAACTGCGGTATATCTTATAAAAAAGACAGAAAATCTAGCAAAATCTTTTTTCTCTCTTATATATGATATCAATAAAAGACCAAACATGGTAAGAAAACCCATATTTCTCAGATCTCTGATTGCTAAATCATGGTGAATTTTGGAATTAACAAAACCCAGAACAAATAATCCACATACTGATAAATAAACTAAAAACGATTTTGGCAAATAGAACTTCTTTCTTTTAAAAATGGAGTAAATGAATAATGCCAGAACGTAGGGACCAAAAACAGGAATATGATAAGGAAATGAGATTCCAACAACAAGAATAATTAGCGCAATGGCCAACATCTCGATTTCATATTTTTCAATTCTGTTCAGCATTATTCTGCTAGCATTGGCCTTTATGTAATTTTCCATAATACAAATGCCATCAATATATAAATTGAAGAGTAGGATAAAGATAGCATCGTTACGATCTCAATAGAATTTATTGTTCCCGAAAAAACCACTAATAAAATAGCCATTAAGAGTGCGGACTGAATAAGCGCATAGGTCCTCTGATACTCCAAAATATAAAAAATATGAGTCATTGGCCCCACAACAAAACCCAACCAGAAATAGGGAGCTAAAACTTTTGCATATTCGCCTGCCTCCCTCCATTCTTCACCAAAAGTAAAGGCAAACAAACTAGGTGCGTAAAGGTAAAAAACCGTAAAAAAGGGCAGAGAAAACAATGCAAGGGTCGTAATAGATTTAACGAAAAGACCTCGGCAAGAATTATTTCCTGCAACAAGCTCAGCAGCTCTTTGTTTAAAAACATCCCCAAAGGAAGTAGAGATAATGGTCAAGGGGGTTTTTATCACCCTTTGAGACAATGCATATAAACCAATAAACCCAGTTCCAAGGATTGACGACAATAAAATATTAGGGAGCTGAAATGCTGATATATTAAACATGTTTCCAAAGACCATAAGTCCCGGAAAAGCCTTGTATCTAACAGCTTGAGACTTAATATTAGAAGTATTGATATAAACGCATAGCTTTCCGTCATGTTTAATAAACCTGGTAATCAATATAAGAACAGCCACAAACTGACCAATTATGGTACTGCATATTAATCCAAAACCATTTCCGCTAGATAACCCAATAAATAAATTTGAAGTTCCTGTTGTTCCTGCCTGGCAAACCTTTGAAACAGCCATGATTTTAAACTTTTTCTTCCTCGTATGCCAATAGTTGAATGACTGGAAGAGACCAACAAGAAACAAAGACAAAGGAACCAAGTATAGCCACAAACCTTCTGTAGTATCATTAAGTAATTCTTGGATTTCCTCCCTGAAAAACAAAATGCCAAGCAAGGTAAATAAACTTACAACCATGGTAATTAAAAGCGCTATGGCGACAATATTAATTGCATCTTCATCTTTTTCAGGTAACAAGACAGCCAATTCATATTTAGCTGTAACTATTATGCTTCCAATTGCCACAATTGACGAAAAGACAAAAAACACACCAAAGTCTTCAGGTGAGAAAAGTCTTGTTAAAATAGGTGAGATGGCAAAAGGTATTGCTTGTGCAAGCGTAGTCCCAGTTAACAGGGTCAATACATTTTTAGTGAATTCAGATCTTGAAACTATCTTTCTAACCATATAAATCCTGACTAATAAGCCATTTTATCACCTTTGATACCATTTATCACGGTAAGAAAAATAATTTTAATGTCCAGCAAGAATGACCAATTCTCCAGATACCACACATCTGTTCTCGCCCTTCTGTACATCTGGTCTGAATCTTTTGTTTCTCCTCTGTAACCTCTAACTTGAGCCAATCCTGTAATACCAGGCTTAATAAAATGGCGAGCCATAAACCTGTCGATTATTTTCGAATATTCTTCTGTATGTTTTAACATATGGGGACGAGGGCCAACAACAGACATGTTTCCAATCAGGACATTAAAAAATTGAGGAAGCTCATCTAAGCTAGTTCTTCTGAGAAAATGACCTATTCTTGTTATACGAGAATCGTCTTTACTGGCTTGAAGATTATCGGCCTGATTATTTACGGTCATTGTACGAAACTTCCAACACCAAAACTCACGGTTAACTTTCCCTGATCTCTTTTGGCGAAAGAAGACTGGCCCTTTTGAAGAAAATTTTATTAAGATCGCAATTAAAGGTGTAAGCCAAGACATAATAAATAAAATAACAAACAATGAAAACACAATATCAAAAGCTCTTTTAATAAAACTGGAAAACAAATTTTCTAAAGGTTCTTTTCTTCTTAATAACACAGGAATGTCTTCATAAAAGCTCAGGTCAACTTTTCTATTGTAAAACCCCCTAAAGTCTGGGACTATTTTAAATCTGGCTAAATTATTATCTGCTATAGTCATTAAATTTCTAATTTTCTCTGTGTTGGATAGAGGAAGTGCACAAAAGATTTCTTCTACATTATTGGTTTTTATATAAGCTTCAAATTCACTTATTGAGCCAAGCATAATTATGTTTTCAATGTCATCGGAATTTTTATCGTCAACAAACCCCAGAAAGTTGAATCCATACTCCTGATTCTCATCAATAAATTTCTTTATCTCAATACCAATTTGATTTGCTCCAATAATTATCGTATTCCTGGTATTAATACCCTGGGCACGTGCAACGCGCATTATTACAAGAGAAGATAAACGGAAAATAATTAATAATATTCCAAAATACAGGTATGAGTATAAAAGGAATTGCCTCGACATATACTGAGCCTCTTTTAAAGAAACCAAGACAATAGCCACAATAAGCATATGTAATATCACCGATTTTAATAAGTTGATTATTACCTTTTCTAAACTAACCACCCTATAGATCTCATATATCTTTAGCATATAAGAGACTAATAGCCAAATCAAATTAAAGATAACGATAAGGAAAATGTACTTTTCTGTAATTGAATCTCGATTGTAATAAACGTCAAAAAAATTACCGAAACGAGTAAAGGAGGCCAAACAAAATGCAATATTTAGCAGAAATAAATCTCCTAACAGGAAAACAGTTCTAATCAGTTTAGAATAACGATCTTTCACGGAAAATGCTCTTTTGATAAAAGTAGCGATAATTTAAAGAACCATTTATATCAGGATGCCCTTAAATTAATATTTATACTTTTATTTAACATCATATATACTATAAAAACATACTTTTGTTCCTTAGGAACACACTTATTTATTAACAAATCACGTGTGAATAAATGTCAGAATATAATGTGATAAAAGAATCCAAAATTCTTGTGACTGGCGGCGCGGGGTTTATCGGTTCAAATTTATGTGAAAACCTTTTGCAAAATGGGAACCAGGTGGTATGTTTTGATAATTTCTCAACAGGAAAAAGAGAAAATATAAACCAATTCTTAAAAAATAGTGACTTCAACTTAATTGAAGGTGATATTAGAAACCTACAAGATTGCCAGGTCGCAATCCATGAGGTAGATATTGTGTTGCACCAGGCTGCTCTTGGTTCTATTCCAAGATCCATTGAAGACCCAATAACAACAAATGAGGTTAATATCAATGGTTTTTTAAACATGCTTATTGTCTCAAGTGACGCTGGAGTAAAGCGATTTGTATATGCATGCAGTTCCTCAACCTATGGTGATCATCCTGATCTTCCTAAAGTTGAAAATATAATAGGAAGACCTTTATCCCCTTATGCCATTACCAAATATGCTAATGAGCTATACGCAAAGGTATTTTCTGAAATCAGGGGACTTGAAACTATTGGTTTGAGGTATTTCAATGTTTTTGGACCAAGACAAGCCACTGATGGAGCCTATGCTGCAGCCATTCCCAAATTCGTAAAGAATCTGATCAATCATGAATCTCCAATTATTTATGGAGATGGCGAACAGTCTAGGGACTTTACCTACATTGAAAATGTTATCCAGATGAATAATCTTGCTGCAACTACAAGTAATAAAAAAGCGCTTAACGAAATTTATAATGTAGCATATGGCGATAGCTCAACGATTAATGAACTATTAAGTTCACTTAGGGACTTACTTTCAAATTTTGACAAAAAAATTAATGAGGTAGTGCCTGATTATCAATTAGCAAGAAAAGGAGAAGTTAGACATTCTCTAGCCTCAATTAAGAAAGGTGAAACTTTATTAGAATACCAACCTCGTTTCAGTTTATCTCAAGGACTAAGCAAGGCTATACCGTGGTATTGGGATTATTTTGCAAATAACAAATAATACTAATCTATCACATTGTTATTTAATTTAAAGATTAAATTATGGATTTAAAAGGCAAAAGGATATTGGTAATTGGTGGTGCAGGGTTTATTGGCTCACATGTAATTGACCACTTATTATTAGAAGATATAAAAGAGGTGATTATATATGACAATTTTACAAGAGGCAGAGCCGACAATATTGAAGAAGCATTAAAGGATCCACGATGCAAGATCTTTGACCTTGGAGGGGATATTTTACAAACAGATATATTAGATAAAGCTATGGAAGGAATTGATGGTGTTGTGCTTTTGGCTGCAATGTGGCTTCTTCACTGTTACGACTATCCGAGAAGTGCCTTTGACGTTAACGTAAGAGGAACATTTAATGTGATTGAATCAGCCGTAAAAAATAATGTAAAAAGGATTGTTTACTCTTCTTCTGCTTCCGTTTATGGAAATGCTGTAGAGATTCCCATGACTGAAAACCATATTTACAATAACGACACCTTTTATGGAGCAACTAAAATTGCAGGAGAACATATGTTCAAATCATTGGGAATAAGATATGGATTTGAATGGGTAGGCATGAGATATATGAATGTATATGGGCCCAGACAGGATTATCAAGGAGCTTATATTGCAGTGATGCACAAGATCCTGGACAAACTGGCCAAAGGTGAAAAACCTTTGGTATTTGGTGATGGATCTCAACAATATGACTTTGTTGCTGTTGAAGATTGTGCCAAAGCAAACATCTGTGCGCTCAAGGCTGATGTTTCGGGAGAATGCTATAATGTTGGAAGGGGAATTGGAACTTCTATCTTAGAATTGACCAAATTATTAATCCGTCTTTCTGGGAAAGAAAGTGAAATCCAATATGAACCGGAAGGATTGACTTTTGTAACAAACAGGATAGGCAGTATTGGTAAGGCTGAAAAAGATCTAGGATATAAATGGAGCATTGACCTTGAAGCGGGGATGCAAAAACTTATTGACTGGAGAAATTCACATTCCAAGGCCCTCGAAGCCCGAAGAGAAAAATTGAAAGTTTAATTACCTCAACCTATTTAAAGGCAATTCGCTAGATACAATTACAATAAACAAAAATATTGTTAACATTATTAATAGTGAACGGTCTATTTTCTTTCTATTCAAGACTCGGTCTTGATATTTCCTTGTTTCCTCCAACGCAAGAACACTGAAATTTTCACCATAGTTAAGACAAGGGGAATTATCAAATACGGAAAAGTCACCAGCCTCAGGGTTTATGAATCTTGGGGATTCGTATGCATTTCCCCTACCTTTTAATATATCCAAGTCTGATAAAGAATAGGATATTTCAAGTCTAGATAGTTTATCCTTATAAACTGACATCGAAACAGAATTTGAGATCACAGTATTGAGAATGTTGGCCGTACCTCCACCCATGCCATAATTCTTCTCAAAGCAAGCAATACCAATATTGTTCTTATAAAAAATCGTTTTGTCAATATCAGCAAACGAATTACTATCCTTCACCCCTACTCCCTGGTTACATTCTGTAATCACATTGTGAAATATCCGGGTTGTAGACCCTTGACCAACAGAAATGCCTTTGTCATAACAGTTACTAATACGGTTGTCTTCAATCAACACATCAGTACTTCCTTCACCTAAATCAATCCCATCACTATTAAATCCCCTGAAATCATATATATGATTACCTCGGATAATACCATTTGTTATCCCATCAAAGTCGATACCATCAGTCTCTGGTTCCTTGTTACCCCTTAGATCGCAATTTTCAACAAGGCCAGAACCATATTTTAAATTGATAATATCTGAAGACACGTGGGTTTGCATAGTACTGTTCCTGATCTCTACATGCCCATATTCTGCATACACAGGCTGGCCATATACCTGATTTACAATACACTCATCCATTTCCAAATCAGAATGGTACGCATTTATGGCTGCAAGGTACCGATCCTTATCATTACCATGTGTTGCATCTTTCAAGACTAAATACTTCAATACATTCTTCTCGCTGGCATTTTCAAAACACAATGCTCCCCATCGTTCACTACCAGTAAATTGGTTTGCTTGTATAACAGCTGGTGACCCAGCAGACCCCTGGACCTCTAACCCTCCGTATACAACAATATCAGCATTATCCTGCATAAGTACTGTAACTCCATTTGAAATACTTAAAATAACCCCACTATCAACAATCAAATCATCATCTACATAATATGGTTGACCAGTATTGCTTAAATAGGTGTCTTCCTTGATCCTTTTCGGCAAGGCTATGTGATCAGTTGGCTGGAATACTGCCTCAATATATGCAGATTTGCTAAGGGTAACGGTTGTTGAGCGTTTCTTTCCTTGCAAATCCCCTCTCCACTTATTAAATTGATATCCAGGGTCAGGAATGGCAGTCATATGAAAAGGAATATCCCTAAAATAAGTCCCAGAAGGATCGAATGGAATATCACAATTATTGATGACGATTCTGCCATTATCAGCTTTCAACTCAATCTCAATCACCCCATTCAATTCAAATTTATTATTAATATTTGCTCTCATCATATTTGGCCGCTTATCTGCAAAATATCGCATCTTATTCAGGAAGTTCTCCCAATCATCCATAGATCCTAAACCACAACTCCATGAACAAGAGTCCTTCCACCGATTTATGTGACGAGGCATTTCTGAACCTATGTCACCTGATAAGCTATCAATATAATGATTTACTCTCACTTCGCGGAATACTGTATTGAGAAGCAATGCTGCACGTTGAATAAGGTCATTTTTAAAATCATTGTTCTTCATTAAAGCCCGGAAGAGTTCTGTATTGACTGTAGCGGTGTCAAGTAATCGTGATATCGAATTAACATCCGGCTGTGCATTGTTCCATATACCCATTGAAACGTCAAGATCTGAAAGTATCCATCTCCACTTCCCATTACTTCCTTTCTTCTTCCACATCCGTACATTGTTTTTTGGCCAATCCATGTTTGCAGAATAAAACTCAGCTATCAGATAATTAAGATACTCATCTATATCAATGCGACCTTTTACATATTCTAAATGTGCCGTTTCTCTTAAATCATGGGTCAATACGTAGGAAATCAATGAATCAACTTCCTCCTGTCCTGTGCTGCCAAGTCTTTTTTGCAAAAGGATTCTGCTTGGATCTATATTATAAATATTGCCAAAATGCTCTTCATTAACTTTTTCCCGAATATTATATATGCCCCAATATTCCCCATTTAGATAAACTACTGAAGGCCGGTAAGCTTGTGCATCAAGATCTAACGCACCTATTACCAGGCTATTAACCAAACCATCACATATCATAGTCCTAATCCAATCTTGACCTGAATTTCTAAGCACCAAAGAATGATATGGTGCAAGGCCTCTGGATCTAAACACTTTCCATTTTTGAAATGGCTCATCTTGAAAATAAATGGTAAGAGGCTTCTGTCCATAGCGACTGGTAAATGACCCAAAAACCTTCATCTCAGTATTAGCAGCATAGCTGAGTTCTTCTTTATGACTAAAGTATTCTATATGGGATGGACGATGCCAGAATTGCTGATAGTTGGCCGTTCTCCAGTAGTTATCCTTATAACCATTACCATTTACATAGATGCCCATTTCATCATCCCATAAGTTACTTCTATCTGATACTAAAGATACAACTGGCATTGATCTTGGTTGCTCTATTATATAAGTGCTGGTAACAGTAATACTAGGTAATTTCCCATCCTGATATGCTTTTGCCTTTATTACAGTAGTTGAATTTAACAGCATTTCCTCTGTATATTCAGGAGAATCATATTTCACATCAGAACCATCTGTCGTAAATCGGATTTTAACGTTTTGATTATGAAATATGGAGAGCCTTGTAGTAAGGGGATATATTCCGCCTTCTAATGAAAGTATAGGTGGTGGTGTAGCCTTCAAATTTATTGCCCCCCTACCCTTGCCATTTGACCTACCTGCAGTATGCTCCCCAAAATAACCCCAATCCTTACCTCCATCAAAACATCTCCCATAAGAAATGTTTGGTACTTGTCCTGAGTATTTTATAAGATCTACTAATAAAAGTTCTGGACTATAAAGAGCAATTGATTCTTTATTAATATTAAGTGCGAAGCCTAGATGATTGCTTTCAGCACCCCTGTCTGCCCAAAGTAAAATATAGCCTTTAGGATTTATGATGACACCCTCTGGTATCATCCATTTATAACTTTGCTTAAGATTGTCGGTAATATAATAACCATTCAAATCAACTATTGTATTACCTGCATTATAAAGTTCAATCCAATCTGAATACGCCTTAAGGTCATTATCCCAATAAGCTGTTTTATTGGATGCCATAAACTCGTTAATGTAAACTTGGGCATAGGAAGGTAAACAGCCAGCATAAATTAAAAATATTAATCGAAATAATGACTTCATACTCCTTAGTGCTGAATTATTTTCTCTGAAGCCAGGAAACCAGATCCTAACACTTTATAATTCAAATCAAACTGGTCAATTTCAAAAAGCCAATCATCTACAATCCTTTTTACCAGCAAAAACTGAGAGGATCCTACCTTAACATGAAATTTCTTTTTAGGCAATGGTTGGCCATTTACTGATCCTTCAATAACTACTGCATTATTCAAAAATATTTGATTACCATTGATATTTATGACCTCAACAGAAATAGGCAACATATGGATATTTTGAATTTCCAATTCTATGGTTTTCTCTTCTGATGAAACCCCTTTAAGCTCTGCATATAATGCTTTATAAGGCGATATATAATCTATGAGAAATGCTCTATTACTTTCAATTATCTTTTTTTCATTAATATCTAAGCTTTGATATACCTTATTAAACCAGGAAATCTCGCTAATTTGATCTGAAAAGTCAATAGCTTCACAAAGATTTTGCAAAGTTGCAATGTATTTTTTCAAGTGATCCAGATCTTTTAATGGCCTGGTAATAAATTCATTTGAAGCACCAATAATATTTTGGCTTATTACTTGATATTTGTATTCAATAATTGGCAAGCTATGGCCATCACCATTTATCCAAGGTAAAGCATCTTGGATCTTTGAACAACCAATAATGTCTAATAAGGCTAAATTTATATAATATAATGAGGAACCTTCTACGCAAGTCTTGTTAAATTCTATCATCTCAATTTCTGATGCGCTATTATTATCCATTGCTATTGAGTCTTTATGTATACCGCTCATTATCTGGTAAACTTTTAAAATATCAACTATGGGTTTATCATTTATATATAAATTATCTAATTCCCTCCTAAGATATTTTTGATTACTATAAATTAATTCTTTGCCTTTAAACATGTAATCAGGATAAGATTTCTGAATAAGGCCTAGGGCATGCTCAAATTCCACATTAGTTTCAACAAAGAAATCATTCAAATATTCAATGTTACTCATCACTTCTAATTGCTTAATATATTCTTTCATAAATACTGTATCAGCGAAAAGGTATTGATACCAGTAATCATTTGTGAAATTCCACTTTTCTATTGCAAAATGGTTATTAATAGTTTTATTTGCCCCTAATAATCCTTGATTATTTATATCAGAAATGAGTTGATTATCATAACCGATTGGCTCAATAAGACCTGTATTTGAATTATAGAAGAAACGAATATTATCTAGAGCAGTAGCATGGTGATGCCCCATGAGGTCAATAATAACAAACAGCTTTGCCATCTGTTCACAATCAAAAATATTACTTGTACTAAATTCTCTAGATCTAAATTTATCAATATTGTATCTTACCTTTATCAATTGTGCTGAAAGGACTTGATCCTTTTTAACCTTTTTCTCTTGA
>DTSC01000066.1:0-4492 GCA_012965625.1 Flavobacteriales bacterium
GTTCCACCACTTACTGATATACCACTAATTGCTCCAGTACCTGAATCACATCTGCTAGAGTCAATTGTTAAACCACTTGTATTGATTGTTGGTGCTCCAGCATCGTTAAGCAAGTGAGGGCCAGAAGAAGAAGTACAGCCATTTGAGTCTATAACTGTTAAAGTATAGGAGTCCGCCGGAACCAAGAGGAGATCAATGCTGACACCTACCTGTGTGAGCATAGAATTAATCCAGCTAAATGTGTATGGTGCAAATCCTCCACTTGCTGTTATTCCGGTAATAGAACCATCTGAATTTCCACAAGTGCTCATAATTATTGTATATCCGGAGGTATCCAAAATAGGGCCAGGAGTATCAGAGATAACATGTGGGCCTGAAGATGTAGTACAGCCATTAGAATCAGTTACTGTTAGAGTATAGGAGTCTGCCGTTACATTAATAAGATCTAAAGATGATCCTACAGAACTTGAAAGTCCATCTACCCAATCAAAAGTGAGGATTCCGGTCCCTCCACTTGCTGTTATGCCGGTAATAGAACCATTTGCATTACCACAAGTACTCATAACAATTGAAAATCCGGAAGTGTCCAAAATGGGTCCTGGAGCGTCAGATACAATATGGGGGCCAGTAGATGCATTACAGCCATTAGAATCAGAAACTGTGAGTGTATAACTTTCAGGAGGGAGGTTTAGCACATTTGCTGAATCACCCCCAACAATGGTTGTATTGCCGTCAATCCATTGATAGGTCAGGGGTGAAGATCCACTTGCAGTAATCCCAACAATATACCCATCACTATTTCCGCAGTTCGCATTTGAAATAACAATTCCAGAAATATTTATTACAGGATTTGGATTAACGGTTATAATTAATTCATTACTGTAAGCAGTGCAAGCATTATTTGTATCTATGGCCGTTACTCTTATTGTATCTCCTGAAGATAATCCCGTAATTTGGTAGGTGTTCGAAGGGCCATTCTGAACGGAAACAGAATTATTAAAGAATTCATAGTTTGAGAATCCTGTTGAAGCAGAAAAATTCAAGGTGTCCCCCTGGCAAATAGAAGTGTCATTAACACTCAAGGTTACCAATGGAGATGTTGTTCCAAGAGCAAAAGGAGTCAATGTAAAATCGTTCCATGCAGCTCTTGTCATAGAGCTCAATGCTGGAGATACATTGGAAACCAATGTAGTTGGCGTAATATCTTCCCAGCGAGGTGTGTTTTGCCAATGAGCAATAGTTTGGTAGCTATTATCCAGCTGGTCATCAAAGTATATAGAAATGTCACTGGCATTTGTGCCATTTGTTCTGTAAATTCTGTGGTAGAAGTCCGGATTAATTACGCAAAAGGATGAGTCATTGATTGACCGGTTAAACCCTTCGGCAGTTGCATCAGTATTTGCCAAACGTACTTTATAAGTATGTGCTGTTACTGAATTTGGAGATATTTCCACTGGCCTGTATCTCTGGGTAATTACATTTGAGCCAACAGGGAACAGATAAGGGGACATGCTTACCATATCTCTTACCAACCCTCCAGTGTCGATACTGCTAACAAAACCACCTGTAATGATTGGTAGCCGGGATATTGCATTTAGGTTCGTATTGGTAACGTGCATAATAAAGGAGTCCGTAGCCAATTCTCGATCGTTAAGAGCTAAGGAATCACTTACTATAGCATTAACTTCTTGAGTTTTCGTTCCTGTTCCGGTCAAATATAGATCATAGAAAAGGGTAGGGTCAGTCCCTTTAATGTTTTGGTTTGCTCCTGAAAGGAGAACATTTCCAGGACTTCCGTTAATAAAAGCCGAGTTTCCAGCATTATTGGTCCAATCTCCTCTCAGCTCTATGGTGCCGCTGTTATCGTAGGTGCCTCCATTCTGGTTTGCCATCTCCCCATCGACATATATTAATGCACCGGAACTTGAGAAAATTGCGGCACCATCATTCGTTAATACTTGGGCCAGTAATGGTGTGATTCCAAGGATTGTAACAAAAAGGGTATATAAGATATTTTTCATCAAATTAAGTTTATTATCCTTACTTATCAGTGCCTTCAAGTTTTACTAAACGATTTTCTGTTTCTACTAGTTTTTTTGATAATTCATCAATAATGGCTTGCTGTTCTTTAATTGCTTTAGTAAGAATTGGAATAATTCTCGTATAATCCATAGTTAAGAAAAGCTCACTTTTATTTTCCATCAGAGTATTTATTTGAACTTCTTCAGTAGCATTTAACATTAATTTTTTCTCTCGAATAATTTCTGGGAGAACTTTTTGTACTTCCTGTGCTATAAACCCGTATTCCATTTCAGTATTTAAGCCCATGTTTGGGTATTTATTTTGATCGAAATAGTAAGTGACAGGGTTTAATCTTTCAATTATACTTAGAGCTCCGCCAATTGACTTGATATCTTTTTTCAAGCGTTCATCAGAAGCAACCCCAAAAAATCCAGTATAGCCAAGGTCGTTATAAAAAACTCCTCCCCAACCATTAAACCCTCCGGTGTTTTGTCTAGAACCAAAAACACCTATACCATCTCTTCCATTAGCAGTTCCTCTAATTCCAATTGCAGTATGGGTCAAACTTGTGTTGATTGCTAAACCAAAAATTCCGCAAGGCATATAAGTACTACCACTATAATTTGTAATGCCTTCAATACCATTATAACCATTACCAGTCCCTTGATTGTATCCAGATAAAGACACACCATCTGCACCGGTATTTTCATATGCAGCCATAGAACTTGCACCAATAGCTGAAGGGTTAATCATGTGTAAAAAATGGGTTGGGGCAGTTACTTGAAGACCAATGTTTCCATTTGCTTCAATTGTCATTCTTTCAATATTACTAGTTCTGAATTTTACATCAGCAGCATTAATTGAACCCATAAAATTAGCAGTTCCAATTGGATTATTCCCAGTGGTTAACCAAGAAGCTTGGGTAGATGTAACAGGACCACCTGATCCTGCAGTACCATTTATGACAACTGTTCCATCTGTATTAAATGAAGGAGTTGTTAAAGTCCAACTTGGTCCGGTAGGCCCTGTAGGCCCAGTAAGTCCAGAAGGCCCTGTAGGTCCCGTATTGCCTGTAGGCCCAGTAAGTCCAGTAGCACCGGTTAATCCAGTAGCACCAGTAAGTCCAGTAGCGCCGGATAATCCAGTAGCACCGGTTAATCCTGTAGGCCCAGTAAGTCCAGTAGGACCGGTTAATCCAGTAGGACCGGTTAATCCAGTAGGACCGGTTAATCCAGTAGGACCAGTTAATCCAGTAGGACCAGTAGGACCAGTAAGTCCAGTAGGTCCGGTAGGACCTTGTGGCCCACCTGAACCAAAAGCTCGCCAAAAACTGCCATCAAAATAATAGAATGTATTATCCCCTGTTTCGTAAATTAGCAGTCCGACAGCTGGTGCGATTACCAGGTTAGTGTCTGTTCTTGGAATTAGGATTCCTTTATCTGTTGCCTGTAGATCCAGCACAGCGCTAGCATCTGGTGTATTCGTTCCAATACCTACATTGTTGTTTTGGGAATAGCTTGTGCTCAATTTGAAACTCAGCAAAGCACAAACTAACACTAGTCTTATAATATAAGTTACACTTTTCATATTGCAATTATCTTTTCTATAATTTATTTATCTGTAACAGTATTAATGCGTTTTGGTTTAACGGTATCCATCTCAACAGAAGGGGCAATTGTAATTGCCTCAAATCGCATATTGGCTTTATTCTTTATGTTGACATTGTTTGTATCCGCTTTCGACATTTTTATCCTTTTAGGATTTTTAGATTCATGATCAGATTTTCTGCTTGCTGCAACAACATCCATTTTATTTATGGTGATTGGCTTAATATCGACCGAGTTTTGGTTTTTTGTAATTATTATGGGTAATCGCTCTTCTAGTGTTTCAGATCGAATTGTGGCTTTTTCTTCATTTTCTGATGAATGGCTTTGCGCAAATAGTTCACCACATTGTATGAGCCATGTGCCCGCAACTAAACTAAAAAACATGACCTTATTTGTCCTCTTCAAAATTTAATAATTTAATAAAATGCTACATAAGCAATTTGCATTCCTGTCCAACCAGCAGTAGCATTATTGTTTATAATTGTTATTACAAACTGACCGCTTTCTGCTTCAATATTCTCTATCGTTACATTCGCCTTTTCTAAATTAGTCCAGGGTACTGGGCCAGTCCACGAAGCACTGATAGAGGAGCCTGGGACACAATTTGGGTCTGCTATAGTTAATGTTAATATCGAAAATGCTGACACCGTAATACCGGTGATATAAAATTTCCCATATCCAGTTGTTACACCTGGATTTAACATGATAGGACCCCAAATGGGTGCTGTTCCCGCTCCCTGTGACATTAGTATTTCCCCTGTAGAACCTGGTACCGCATTGGGTTCCAAGGATCCTGAAAATTCAACATTCCCAACTACGTCCAATTTCTCTGTAGGTGTTGTAGTTCCAATTCCAACATTGCT
>DTSC01000066.1:4502-5148 GCA_012965625.1 Flavobacteriales bacterium
CGTCTCCTTGAAAATATCCTGCCCAAGAATTTCCTGCAGTGGCTAATGAAGGGATTGGGTCGGGTTCGCCTCCTGTTTGATCAAAGCCAAACACAGCAACTCCCTCCTGGACTCCGGTTACTGTACCATAAACCCCAAAATTAATGTTCTCATTGGCAGCGATGCCGTAAACTCCATGTGCCCGGCCATTAGTACTAGAAACACCGTTGACAGCAGTGCCGTAAACTCCATAATGATAACCAGAAGCAAAAGTGGTTATTTTCCCAAGTACTCCATAACCATGGTTAGCTCCCGAAGGGGCTACCTGCTCACCACGGATACCAGCTGAGCCGCTGGCAGTTGAGCTGCTGTATCCATAGATGGTGTACTTTGCGTTACCTGCACCATTTACACTTAATTGGGATAGAGGTGCGGTTGTGCCAATTCCAACATTTCCACCATCATCTACTGTAAATACTTCAGTAGTTTGATCAAAGGCGCTAATTATTGCAGGTCCTGTTCCATCAAGTCTAAATGTTCCCGCTGTACCAGTTGTGGTTATACCTGTTACCGCATCCCCAGTTTGAGAAGTTGCACTAAGAGCATCTCCAGTTAAACTAACAATAAATGCTCCTGTACCTGAAGATGATTCAATATATGCACCTCG
>DTSC01000067.1 GCA_012965625.1 Flavobacteriales bacterium
AGATTTGCCCTTTTAGGGATTAACGCGTATTTGTTGTACCACTGTTGTACCTATGAACACAACCCCCCCACTCTACCTGATAGAATGAGGGTTTATGTGGTTGCCCGACTAGGGCTCAGGCATATGCCAACACTACCAGATATAGATTAATGTGTTATCTATAATAAGGGTGCTATATAGGTATCACAGGGATTATTAAGCAAAACGTGATAGCTATCTAATAAACTGACCAGGGTTAGGTTTGGTGATTGAGTTAAAAACCCCTCGCTACAGCTCGGTGAGCAAATAGTCAATTAATCCCTCAAGCAACGAACAGACCACCCATTTCCCCTATAGTTGGGGTACCTGGAAACAAGGCCATAGCCGTAACTCAGTTCTCTGTCCACGATATTACTTTCATCTATTTCAGCACAAATTCTGGGGGTATTCGGCACAAACGGGAGTAAATTCTCGACTTCTAGCTTAATTCCAACTTATTATTGTCACAGCTAAGAGCCTAAGCTCTGAACGGCTTATCTAATTCTATATTAATAATTCTCACCATGGATATTCTATCACAACTCCGAAAAGTATTATCAGCTATTTGCTTTTCAATTTTGCTGTTAATTCCATATAACTCATTTGCTCAACCAGGAACAGTCTTGAGCCATCAAAAGATTTCCGACACCCAGGGAGGTTTCACTGGGATCTTGGACAATGGTGATATTTTCGGACATGGTGTAGCCAACATTGGAGATATAGATGGTGATGGTGTAGACGATTTAGCTATTGGGGCCCAACATGACGATGACGAAGCAAGTAATAGCGGTGCGGTGTATATATTATTTATGAATACGGATGGCACTGTCAAATCAGATCAGAAGATTTCCAATACACAGGGTGGCTTTGCAATTATATTAGCTGAAAATGACAATTTCGGAAATAGCATTACCGGACTAGGAGATTTAAATAATGATGGGATTCCAGACATCGCGATCGGTACCGCATTTAAGGATGATGGAGGGCCGAATAGAGGTGTTGTTTGGATCATGTTTTTAAATAGCAATGGCACAGTTAAATCATTCCAAAGAATATCTGATACCCAAGGTAACTTCACAGGAGTGTTGAATGATAATGACCGCTTTGGTATTTCTGTGGCTTGTATTGGTGATCTGGATGGCGACGGTATAGCAGATATAGCCGTTGGAGCCTCTTTGGATGACGATGGCGGTACAGACAGGGGAGCTGTATGGATATTGCATTTAAACTCAAATGGTACTGTCAAATTCCATGAGAAGATCAGCAGTCAGTTCGGGAATTTTGCCGGTGCACTGGCCAACGGGGACAGATTTAGTGAAGTAGCTACATTGGGTGATCTCGACGGAGACGGTATAGTAGATATTGCAGTAGGGGCTACCCTTGATGATGACGGTGGCTCAGGTACCGGCGCGGTCTGGATTCTGTTCTTGAATTCGGATGGTTCTGTGAAGGGCCATCAGAAAATATCTGCCACCAGCGGGGGATTTACCGGACTTCTTGATGCTGGTGATCGCTTCGCTTTCCCTTCTAATATTGGAGACCTTGATGGAGACCAAATCACGGATATAGCCGTTGGAACTTTTTTCGATGACGACGGAGGAACCAACAGGGGTGCTGTATGGATTTTATTTATGAATAGTGATGGCACGGTCAAAGCTCACCAGAAAATTTCCAGCACAGAGGGTAATTTCACAGGTACAATCTCCAATGGGGATTTATTTGGCTTGCCTGTTGCTGGTATTGGTGATCTCAATGGCGATGGAACACCAGATCTTTTGGTTGGCGCCAGACAGAACGATGATGGAGGAACAGATAGAGGTGCTGCATGGGTTTTGTTTTTAGACGAGTCAAATTCCCCGGTTCTTATTGATGGTATTGATATTATTCTGACAGCTCAGGATACTTCAAGCCGCATATTCGACCGATTCGGTAATGTGTATACGGAGGAAGACCTTCAGGTAATTAATACTCACCTGCCTCAATTGAACAATAATGGTCATTGTACTACAGGTATTTTTAACCTAGGATTTTTTGGCGCTGAGTTTGGGAATGACCCCAATAATCAAAACATGATGAACGTCATATGTCAGGTTTTCAATGATGTATCTACAATGATCGCACCTTCATTGTGTAATGGTAATACACCTCTAGTGAACATGCTAATAAGTTCTGATACCGTCGGAAATGCTGCTTTGCCTCCGGGCGCTCTGGCTGGCGCGTCATCGTTTTATACGCCGTGTGGGCCAACCGATAATACAGGAATAATTGAGGGGGATGTTTGGAAGGCCATTAACACGGGGTTTAATGTTCCCGGCGTATTAGACGGTTTTATCCTTGTGAATTTTAACCTAGCACCTCTATGCGGTGCATGCGGTGGATGTGGTGTAAACTGTGGATGGAATTATGATCCGGCCAATGCCACCGGAGGATGCCAGTGGGATTTATATTCAGTAATACTACATGAAGTTCTACATACCATGGGATTCAATTCTTTTATTGGCCCAAATGGAAATAGCACCTCCAACGTATCAAGTCATTATACCCGTTTTGATACTTACATAGAAACGGTTGCTGGAAATGACTTTATTACTTGGGATGGATGTTACATGGCCAACTTTGGACCTGCTGCAGTTCCATGCGATATTGTTTCTGGATGCGGTAATGTTCAGTTTAATGCGCCTTCATCTGGCCTGAACCCAATCCATGCGCCGGAAGGTAATTTGCCTTGTAATCTGGGCGATTACAGGCCAGGATCAAGTATGAGCCATTTTGAAGTTAACTGTGGAGGATTGAATAACTATGTAATGAATCCGGGATTGGCTTGTGCGACTGATCGCAGGGTGCCTACTGCAGCGGAAATACTAACTCTCTGCGATCTTGGATATGAAACTACTGGAAATTTTGGGGATGCAAATGGACCGTTCGGAGCGCTTCCCTTCCATGGGGGAGTAGTTTCCTGTACACCGCCAGGTGGAACTGTGGTTGCCGGAAATAACGACGGTACAGGAGCCGGAACTGGCTGTAATACAAACACTATTACGTTTGAAGCTTGCTTGAATCAGGTAGATCAAATATTTCCGTTGATCAACGACATTGGCGTAGGGCAAGGGAACACAGGCACATTTGAATGTTTGCAAGTGGTAACACCTGGCCCATGGATAGTAAGTGGCAGCAATGGACCCCAAACTGGAACTTTCATTAATTTTGATGCTCAGGGTGCCACCGGCCTCGTTAATTTGACGTATGTACCTGTTGGAGCCAATGGCTTTAGAGGGAATATTACGTGTGTACAAGTCCTCATTGTACCATGCGGCAATACCACTTGTGCAACGGTAGCCGATTGTAATCAACTTTGCAACGGTGATTTCACAAACCTTACTTGTGGAGTAACTAGCGGTGCTCCTGCTTGTGATGGGTCCCCCTTTGGTCAGAACTGGGTTAGTAATTGGATGCGGTCACATGGCACCCCCCAAATAAGTGGCACCAATGGAAATCCCTATGCAAGAATGTGGAGCGCCACAAGTACTTGTGCGAATGGAACAGCTTTTCGAGGCGAAGGAATAATTACCGCCGATATCAATGTAGAAGCAGGGCAAACGTACATTTTCTCTTATTTCAGAAGAAATACAGATGCTGTTGACGCTAATGACTGTATAAGCCCAGCTACGGATGTTTTGGACAATATCCGCGTATTCTTGACAAATGTAAATGTGAATGTAGGTGGAACATTTATTCCAGGAGTACCAGGCGTAAGTCAGCAAATTTTACATGAGACCAATATTCAAGTTGGTGGCGGTTTTCAACAGGTTGTAATATGCTTTGAAGCTGATGCTGATTACGGTTTTCTATGGCTGTACCCACAACAAAATGTTATGGGAGATGCAACTTGGGTTGAATTTGATGATATTGAGCTTATTGAAGATGATTTCGACGCAGGATCTGATCAGATTGTCAATACCTGCGGCCAGACAATTCTTGGAGATCCAAACCTATGTGAGGTTACGGGAATTACCTATCAATGGGCCTCAGGGGGACCAGGTGTAATCATCTCTCCTCCTCCACATAATTCAACCCAGATAACAACAGATCAAAATCAAACGACTATTTATACCCTTACACGTACACTTCCAGCATTCCCAAACAATTCGGTAATTGTTATTGGTAGTCAGAATGGATGCCCATTAGTTGATGATGTTACTGTGACCGTAATTAATCCAATATCGTTGATTCTCAACCCCACTGATGTACTGTGTTTCAATGAAAATTCCGGATCCATTGATTTAACCGTGGCAGGCGGCACTCCTCCATATTTTTACGAGTGGGATGATACTCCTAATCCTAGTACTTCTGAAGATATAACAAACTTATTCGCGGGAACCTATAGCGTAATAGTAACGGATGCGAATAATTGCTCCGTAACAGGTTCGGCCGTTATTGATGAACCAACCCAAATTAATTTATCGCCTTCAATTATAGATGTAAGTTGTAATGGCGGTAACGACGGGGGTATCAAATTAACGATATCCGGTGGAACAGGGCCATACATGGTTCAGTGGTTAACTGGTCAAACAACATCAGAGATTCTGAATTTAACTGCGGGACCATACTCGGTAATCGTAACAGATCAAAATGGATGCGAGGTGGCCTTAAATGTTACCGTCAACGAACCTGCTACCGCCTTAACAGCGGCAATAACATCATCAAGCGCACCTTCTTGTACGGGGGGAAGCAACAGAGCGACGGTCACTATTGCGGGAGGTGCACCTGGTTTTGACTATGAATGGACACCGAGCGGGATAGTAACTTTTAATTCACCTTTACCAACAAATACGGCTTCAGGATTATCAGGTGGACTCCATACAGTAACCGTTACGGATGATAATGGATGTATAGCTATCGCCAATATATTCCTCCTTAGTGGATTCCCACTTACGGTGATCCCAACAGTTACTAATATTTCTTGCAATGGAGATAACGATGGTTCGATTAACCTTATAGTATATGGAGGTGCTGCTCCCTTTGACTTTCTCTGGTCAAATAATGAAACGACTCAGGATATATCCGGATTAACTGGTGGATCATACAGTGT
>DTSC01000068.1 GCA_012965625.1 Flavobacteriales bacterium
GGTTCCTGCTTGTAGTGATTTTCCATCCTGCATCAATGCTTCTATGCAATAGGTGTCCTCAGCACCCGCAAATTTTTCATTGTCTGTTTTTAATCCTTGTAGCACTGGAACCGCCATAAAATTTTCTGCAAAATCAGTATAGACTCCAAGCATGCGCCTGGTCTCCTCCTCTGCTTCCTGCTTTGTTGCATGTGCCGTATGGCCCTCTTGCCATAAGAATTCTGTAGTTCTTAAAAACAATCGTGTTCTCATCTCCCAACGAACAACATTGGCCCACTGGTTGATTAGCAAAGGCAGGTCACGATATGAGGTAATCCATTTTTTATAGCTGTTCCATATAATGGTTTCTGAAGTAGGCCTTACGATCAGCTCCTCTTCTAACTTAGCCGTTTCATCCACCACAACCCCTTTGCCATCATCAGCATTTTTTAACCTGTAATGCGTAACAACCGCACATTCCTTTGCAAACCCTTCCACATGATCAGCTTCTTTACTTAAAAAAGATATAGGAATAAATAATGGGAAGTATGCATTAGAGTGCCCTGTATCCTTAAACATCTTATCAAGGCCAGCCTGCATTTTCTCCCAAATAGAGTACCCGTATGGTTTTATTACCATGCACCCCCTTACCGCTGAGTTCTCCGCCAAATCAGCTTTTAAAACAATATCATTATACCACTGTGGGAAGTCCTCACTTCTCGATGCAAAATTTTTCGCCATAAAATGTTATTCAGAATTGTGATTTGGCTTTATAAGTTTTTTATGGTGGAATCACTCCATTTCACAGTTCATCTTTCCATAAATTCCAGGATAATTAAATAAACTGGCACGATACTTGTTTTCTAGTAATAGCAATTGAACAAATTGTCGTTTTAACCAGAAACCAAATAAAATTGAAACCACGCAAAACTAAGAAATTAACATTCACCAAACAAAAGGAGGACAAGTCATGAAAACAACAACTACAAATTTAACAGCAGTATTATTGTTGAGCAGCATAGTCGTTTTAGCCCAAATATCGGAAAATGAGGATGACATATATTATACTCCAAATGATAATATCATAAATTCTTCTGATGACGACAATTCGCATGTATCAGATGATGAATATAAGACCATCTATGATAAAGACAGTGAAACAGCACCAGCCTATAAAAGCACAGAAGAATATACTGATCCGGATGGCGACACTTATGTCACCAACAATTACTATTATGAGGAGGAGGAATTTGACTATGATGATTATTATGATTATTCCTATTCATCCAGACTAAGGCGATTTCACAATCCTGTTTCTTCTTACGGATACTATGATCCTTATTATACCAATTCCTATTGGTATTCAAACAATCCATATGATTATGGAACAAGCATATATCTTGGATACCCATGGTGGGGAACAACAATCAGCTGGGGCTGGGGATTAGGCTCCCTGATATTCGGATGGGGATATCCCAGCTATTATTCTCATTACGGTTATTATAGCCATCATCATTGGAACCACCATTACAACCACCATTACGCCGGATATTACGGTTATGGTTACGGTGGTTACGGATATGGTGGTTACGGATATGGTGGTTACGGATATGGTGGTTACGGATATGGATATGGAAACTCCTATTGGGCTGGATATAATGACGGCTATTGGGACGGAGCTTATGACAATAGCGGTTATTATGGCGGTGCAACAGGGCACTATTATAACAGCTATGATGGCAATAGCAATTACTACGGACCAAGAATTGTTACTGCTTCAAATTTAGAAATGCCTTCGGGCAGCCCTAAAGGGATAGCAGATATATATCAGGCAGAATACGGAACTACGAAAACAAGTTTCCATGAGGATGGATATTCTGAAATATCGTCAGTAAAACCAGCCCATATTGTCACTGCTCCAATAGGTAACATTGGAACCAAAGCGGTGGGAATTAAATATGACAAAGAACCCATCTCAAACAATCAGGACAAAGCGGTTATTTCAAAACCAATTAACACCAAAGCAACAAACACGGTTTCTGATGATCACGGCTTAGTGACCAAGCCAAAAAACACTTATTCTGTTAAGGATGATGGGCCAAAATCTACTCATACAGGTTATAGCGATGTGAAAAACAACACTTCATACCCTAAAGCTGGTCCAAAGACCGGAAAAGTATATGAAGGGCCATCAAATACCGGTGGAAGTTTGGGAATAAAAGAATATGACAAGCCAAAGACAAATGAGGTTAAGAAGTATAGCTATGAAAAGCCAAAGTCTTATAATAACGCTGGGTATACAAGGCCAAGTACAAGAAACTCAACATATCAAAAGCCAAAAGCTACATCAAAGCCAAGCTATACCAAGCCTAGAGCTACAACTAAGCCTAGCTATACTAAGCCTAGAACTACAACTAAGCCAAGCTATACTAAGCCAAAAGCTACGACCAAGCCCAGCTATACCAGGCCAAAAGCTACGACCAAACCCAGCTATACCAGGCCAGCTCCTGCCAAGTATACAAAGCCAAGGAGTAATACCCAAACAAGGCCAAGTACAAGGCCTGCAACAAATCCCCGGAAAAACTCGAGCAGCTATTCGAGGCCCAGCTCTTCTAGCCGGTCCGGTACTGCCAGCAGGGCCAGTTCACCAAGAAGGGTAAGTACGCCGAGCAGGGCCAGCTCATCAAGCAGGGCAAGTTCGCCAAGCAGGTCCAGCTCAAGAGGTAGTAGGTCAACAAAATCCAGGCGATAGGTTTTTGGTTCAATTAAATTTTAAACATTCATGCCATGAGTTCCAAGAAAGCTTTTTTACTATTGTTGGCAATATTGTCATTCCAGATTATACAGGCCCAGAATGAGGTGGATGCATTAAGATATTCACAAATGGTTTTTAGTGGAACTGCCCGATACAATTCATTATCTGGTGCTTTTGGCGCTCTGGGTGGCGACCTTTCTGTAACCAGTGTAAATCCTGCAGGTATAGGAGTATATAGAAGCTCGGAATTCTCATTTACCCCTACCATTTTTACATCTAATACCACTTCAGATTACTACGGCAGAACATCAGAAGATGGAAAAATAAACTTTAATTTCAGCAATGTTGGGGCAGTTTTCACAGACTTAAAGAATGGCAAAGATGATTACTCTCAATGGAATTCAACTCAATTTGCCTTTACATACAACCGTCATAATAATTTTAATAATCGCATAATTATTAGCGGAATTAATCCAAGCAGTTCATTGCTGGATCATTATGCCGGTCAAATAAATGGCACAAATCCATCAGACGTTTATGATACAAGCCCTTTTGGAGCAGGGTTGGCCTGGGACACATATCTATTGAACTCTAAAGATTCAATTGATACTACAACTTACATTACCTTGCTTAATTCTGGAGGAGCTGAACAAGAAAAACACATTGTTCAAACTGGAGGAAGCAGTGAGCTTAATATCACTTTTAGCGGCAATTATAACAATAAGCTATACATCGGAGGCACCCTTGGGTTCCCCTATATTAATTACTCTGAGGAATCTACTTATAGTGAAACTGATGTAAACGATACTATCCCTAATTTTCAATCATTCAGCTTAATTGAAAACCTGCATACCAGTGGGTCTGGGTTCAATTTTAAATTTGGGATGATCCTTAGAGCAACAGATTGGCTAAGACTGGGAGGAGCCATCCATACTCCTACATTTTATAAGCTAAGTGATGAATATAGTGCTATTATTATTTCGACATTTGATTCAGTCCCACCTGAATCTCCTTCAACAGCCTTATCTTATACTTCATACTCCCCAAATGGTGCTTATGACTACCGGTTATATACACCTTGGAGAATTATTGGAAGCCTGGCATTAATAGTTGGCAAAAAAGGGCTGATAAGTGGAGATCTTGAATTGATTGATTATTCCTCTGCCAGGTTAAGGTCTACCTATTATGGCTATGCTCCTCAAAATGCATCAATTGACCAAAAGTACACACATGCAACTAACCTAAGAATTGGAACCGAATGGAGATTTATGCCTTTTAGTATAAGAGGCGGATATGCGGTATATGGAAGCCCATATAAAAACGGCATAAATGATGGATTAAGGGCTAGCTATTCCGTAGGGTTTGGAATCCGAGAAAAGAACTTTTTCCTCGATCTTGCTTATACCTATAGCAAATCCACTGAAGATTATTATTTATATAGTGGGGAATTAGCAGAGCCTGCTGTAAACACAGCTGAGAATCACAAATTTCAATCTACCTTAGGCTTTAAATTCTAATAAATACAAGTCTTAGAATTTTATTTCTGCTATATCTGAGTCAACCAGGATTCTACCACAGTGCTCACAAACGATTACCTTCTTGTGCAACTTAATATCCAGCTGTCGTTGAGGCGGTATCTTATTAAAACAGCCACCACAGGAACTTCTTTCTACAGAGACCACAGCCAAACCGTTTCTTGCATTTTTCCT
Organism: Flavobacteriales bacterium; assembly: GCA_012965625.1. GTDB lineage: Bacteria > Bacteroidota > Bacteroidia > NORP154 > NORP154 > UWMA-0041. The sequence continues at coordinate 4,444 of DTSC01000068.1, forward strand.
GATTCTTTTATAACCAGTTAAAAATCGCTCTTCAATTATCTTTTCTGCTTTTTGAGACTTCTTTATCAGTTTTTTTTCTTCCTTTTCAGTTTCAGTAATAATCTCGTTAAGTTCTTTCTTTTTAAACTTCAGATCCGTTTGCCGCTCTTTAAGATCCCCTTTAGCAGATTCAATTGTTTCGGCCTTACTCTCAATGGTAACTTGATATTCATTTATCTTCTTCTCTGCTAGTTGAATTTCCAAACCTTGAAATTCAATTTCTTTTGCAAGAGAGCTAAACTCTCTATTGTTCTTTACGTTGTCCTGTTGTTTTTTGTACTTTTTTGTCAAAGCTTGGGAATCTTTTATTTCATTCTTTTTGGTTTTAATAAATTCCTCTAAGCCATTTATCTCTGCATCAATATTTTTTACCCTAGTATCAAGACCTTCAATTTCATCTTCTAAATCCTGTACCTCTAAAGGCAGCTCGCCTCTAACCGTTCTGATCTCATCAATTTGAGAATCAACGGATTGCAAGTCATATAATGCTTTTAATTTCTGCTCTATAGCAAGGTCTCTACTGGAAGTTTTCTTAACAGCTTTACTGGAAGTTTTCATAACAGCTTTACTGGAAGTTTTCTTAACAGCTTTACTGGAAGTTTTCTTAGCAGCAGAAGCTGGCTTCTTTTCTTTATCTTTCACCATAATGTCAATAATAGTTTATTGGATTTGTGTTTATTTCTGATAAACGGAGCGCAAATTTAGGGAATTTTTTATTAATTAGATCATATAACAAGTCTTTCGTAAATTGTTCACTTTCATAGTGGCCAATATCTGCGATTACAATTTTTCCTTCCGCATCAAAAAACTGATGGTACTTAAAATCAGCTGTTATTAAAAAATCTGCTTTGTTTCTGATAGCATCAGCCAACAAAAAGCTGCCTGAACCACCACAAACCGCCACAGTTTTTACCTTTTTCTTTCTTAAGGCTGTATATCTTATACTCTTACACCTCATTGTTGTCTTTATCTTCTTTAGAAAGGCTTTTTCATCCATTTCCTTATGAAGTAGCCCTATCATACCTGAACCTATCATTTTATGTTGATTGTCCAAGGGAATGATGTCATAAGCGACTTCTTCATATGGATGAGAATGAAACAGGGCTTCTAATATCTTGCCTTCTGAATGTTTTGGAAAGATAGATTCAATTTTTATCTCGGACTCCTGATTTTGTTTTCCCTTTACTCCAACCACCGGATCAGTTCCCTCATTTCCCTTAAAGGTTCCATAACCTTCACTGTTAAAGCTACATTCAGAGTAATCAGATATATTTCCAGCTCCTGCTTCAAATATAGCAGCTCTTACTTTCCCCACTTTTTCAGCAGGACAAAAAGTAATTAATTTTTTTAACAGCCCCTTTTTCGGAGTTAAGATCTGGCAGTCTTTCATGCCAAGCTTCTGTGTAATTTTTGCATTTACACCTGCCTTAACATTGTCAAGATTGGTATGGATTGCATATAAGGCTATATCTTTCTGAATTGCCTTAATAAATGTGCGTTCCACATAGTTTTTGCCGGTAAGACTACTGATGCCACCAAAGATCAAGGGGTGATGGGAAACAATGAGGTCACATTTTTTTTTAATCGCTTCATTCACCACCTCCTCTGTGCAATCTAAAGAAATTAGGGCTTTGGTGATTTTCCTATTAGGATTGCCATAAAGGAGTCCGGAATTGTCATAAGACTCCTGGTACTGCAAGGGAGCTAATTCTTCCAAAAACTTTATTAGTTCACTAAGGCGCATTAAGGCTAATAATTTTTGCTAAAATACTAATTTCTATTAGTTATCTTTGGGCATTCTAGAATAAAGGATGGAGTTTCCCAGATTAGATTTTAAGATGTCTCATAGTCATTCCGCTTTGATATTCTTTTTTTCTGCATGGTTTATATTAATGCTAAATGCCTGCTCTACATCCAAAAAATCCTCTCAAGACGCATATACCAGAACTAATCTTGATGAGATTGTGGTTAGTCACGGCAAATATGAACCATATCGTGCTGCACACAAAAGGGATTTAGACCTAATTCACACAAAACTAAAAGTAAGTTTTGATTGGGCCCAGGCACATTTGAATGGATTGGCTACACTAACAATGAAACCTTATTTTTATCCTGCCAATAAAGTGACCCTGGATGCCAAAGGATTCGAACTCAACAAAGTTCAGCTTATTACTGATTCAGGGAACATAGACCTTAAATACAATTACAAAAATGACCTTTTGACTGTTAACCTGGACAGAACATATTCTCTTCAAGATACTTTCATAATATATATTGATTATAAAGCCAAGCCCAATGAGCTAGAGGTTAAGGGGAGCAGTGCTATTTCGGACGCAAAGGGGCTCTACTTTATCAACCATCTGAATGAGGACAAGGATAAGCCTCAGCAAATATGGACACAAGGTGAGACTGAATCGAATTCTTGCTGGTTCCCGACTATCGATAAACCTAATGTGCGTATGACACAAGAGGTCTACATTACCATAGATACAAGCTTTTCAACTCTTTCAAATGGCTTGCTTCAATATTCCACTATTAATGGTGATGGTACTCGCACAGATTATTGGAAACAGGACCTTCCGCATGCACCTTACCTGGTGATGATGGCTATTGGGAAATATGCCATTGTAAAAGACCATTGGAGAGATATTGAAGTCAACTATTATGTAGAACCAGAATATGAGCAGTATGCTAAATCAATATTTGGAGCAACACCTGAGATGCTGCAATTTTATTCGGATAAGCTGGGAGTAGATTATCCATGGGCAAAATATTCACAAGTAATTGTAAGAGATTATGTCTCAGGTGCAATGGAAAACACTTCTGCTGTAATCTTTGGAGAATTCGTACAACAAACTGACCGTGAGATTCTTGATAAGGATCATGAAGACGTAGTAGCTCATGAATTATTTCATCATTGGTTTGGTGATCTTGTAACCTGCGAATCATGGTCTAATATACCTTTGAATGAATCGTTCGCTACCTATGGCGAATATCTGTGGAATGAATATAAACATGGTAGGGATGAGGCAGATTATGGCCTTGAAAATGATCTTCGCAACTATCTTAATACATCACATAAAAAGCAAGTGGATATTATCCGATTCCACTATAATGATAAAGAAGATATGTTTGACAGCCATTCTTATGGGAAGGGTGGAAGAGTTTTACATATGCTTAGAAAACATGTTGGAGATGAAGCATTTTTTGCTTCCTTGAAGCTATATCTTGAAAGGAATAAGTTCTCCTCTGTAGAAATTCATCATTTGAGGTTGGCTTTTGAGGAAGTGACTGGAGAAGATCTAAATTGGTTCTTTAACCAATGGTTTCTGAACGCTGGACATCCTCTTCTTTCTGTCTCTTATGATTATATAGATTCAATTAAAACTGCACATGTGAAAGTAGAGCAATCACAGGATCTCAACAAGTTTCCTCTATACACACTTCCTATAACTATCGATATTTATGCATCGGGCAAAGTGGAGAGGCATCAGGTTTTGTTTGACTCTATCAGCAAGACCTTTTCATTTACTGTCTCCTCGAAGCCAGATTTGATCAATTTCGATGCTGAAAAAATGCTGCTCTGTGCCAAGGAAGACTATAAAACCAAGGAGGAATGGATTTTTCAATATTATAATGCTCCGTTGTATTTAGATCGTTTCGAAGCATTAAAACAGCTGGTAAAATACAACAATGATGCAGAAGCATTGAAAGTAATTGAAGAGGCTCTTAATGACAAACATTGGAATATCAGGTTATATGCAAGTTGGTCCTTAAAAGACGCTGTAAGGTTAGAGGATAACAAGGTAAGAGACAGGTTGGTGGAGCTTGCCAGAAATGACAAAGAGGCTTCGGTACGGTCCAGCGCAATAAATCAGCTTGCCATATATTTTCATCCTGATAGTATTGGAAGCCAAGATGAGGAACTACACAAGCTTTATTATGAGGCAATTAAAGATCCTTCTTATAATGTAATGGGCCAAGCCTTACTAGCGTTAGCACATTCTGAACATGACAGCATAATGAAACTTATCCAATCTTTTGATGAGGTAACAAAAGAAAAATTAATAATGACATTAGCTGCTATCTATTCTCTGTATGGTGAAAAGGAACAAAACACATTTTTTGAAGAAAATTATAAGGATATTCATATGTTCGAAAAGTGGGATTTTGTAGAGTTTTATAGGACCTATCTCTTGAGACAAGATGATGAAACCATGAAGGATGGAATAGTTATATTGGAGGATGCAGCAATAAATTCAAAACCGCCGGGGGTTCGGCTAAAAGCTATTTATGGTATAATAGACATTGGCAAAAACTTTAGCAAAAAGGAGGAAAAGGTAATGGGCCATATTAGAGCCCACAAATCTGACGAGGAAAAACTCGTTAAATTTGAATCTGAATTAAATAAGATTCAGGAGTACAAAGAGGTGGCAAACACTGCTTTAGCCAGAATAAGAGAGCAAGAAAAAAACGAGAGGGTATTGCTTTATTGGGATTTGCAATAATTTAAGCCTGCTATTCCCAGCACCAGCTATTTATTCAGGATTGTATCCAGCATCTACAATTAGATTTCCGCTCTCTGCAGCAGCAACAGCCATTTCATCACAGCGTTCGTTCCCTGGGATACCAGCATGCCCTTTCACCCATTTAAAAGACACCTTGTGTTTTGGGTAAATTTGCAAGAACCGTTTCCACAGGTCTATATTTTTTTTCTTTTTAAAATTCTTTTTCTCCCAGCTGAAGAGCCAGCCTTTTTCTACAGCATCCACAACATATTTTGAATCAGAGTAAATGGTTACACAGGAATTTTCAACTTTGATAGATTCAAGGGCGACTATTACAGATAAGAGCTCCATTCTATTATTAGTCGTTAATTCAAAACCTTGAGAGAGCTCCTTTCTGTACTTACCAGATACTAAGACAATACCATAACCTCCTTTTCCAGGATTTCCAAGCGCAGAGCCATCAGTATATACTATTATATTATGAGACATAGTTGACAAACTTCTCAGGGCTGACATTCTGAGATATATTAAATTGCAGCTGTCAAATTACAAATTAAACCATGAATGATAAAAACAGAAATGCGCTGTAAATTTAACACATAAAACCGATCATGAATAAGCAGTCAGATCATTAATCCAAAGCTTCAGCACCACTAACGATCTCAATGAGTTCATTGGTAATAGACGCTTGACGAGCTTTATTATATGTGATTTTAAGCTCTTTAAGCATATCCGAAGCATTTTCAGTAGCCTTATGCATGGCAGTCATTCTGGCACCATGTTCTGATGCAATAGATTCCAAAATAGCCCTGAATAACTGGATCTTTAATGACTTAGGTATCAATTCTTCAATAATTTGATTTTTATCTGGTTCAAAGATATAATCATGGACCAAATTGCTGTCTTCTTCTTTTTCAGGTGGTAATACTGGCAAGTACTGTTCAGCAGTAAGCTCTTGAATAGAAGCATTTTTAAATTTGTTGTAAATGAGCTCAACATGATCAAATTGCCCATTAATATAATTTGCCATGATCTTTTCAGCCACTGCTGCTACATTGTCAAATGTCAGGTCATCATATAGGGTAAATAAATGCTTGGGCATGTCTGTGCCAATAATATGCAGTTCCGAATTTTTGAAATAGTCATCTGCCTTTTTCCCTATAGAAAGAACAGAAACTATTTTTCCTTTATATTTCTCTTCAGCTCTTCTCTTTGTAAGTTTGATAACATTTGAATTAAAGGCACCACACAATCCTCTGTTAGAGGTTATAGAGACAAGCAAAACAGTTTTAATCTCCCTTTCTCCAGAATAATCACCTTGGGAATTATCAGTAATAGAACATAAATTCGTTAGAATTTCCTTTAGCTTATCAGCATAGGGTCTTAATGAAAGAATCGCATCTTGCGCTCTTCTTAATTTAGAAGCTGATACCATCTTCATGGCGGACGTAATCTGTTGAGTGGAAGAAACAGATGTAATCCTTGTTCTTACTTCTTTTAAGTTAGCCATGCTTTACTAATTATTCTAAGGCTTCAAATGTTGATCAACCCTTATTTGGTGTTTCCTTAATTGTCGGTACTACTTGCTTCATCAACCTTACGGTATTTTGCTGTATGCTCTTTTGCAATTTTCACAAGGGCTTTACTGGTTGCATCCTGCAACTTTCCTTCCTTCAATTCGTCTAAAATGTCTTTATGTTTAGTTTCCATAACATTTAAGAAGTTCTCTTCAAATTCTTTTACCTGTTTAACAGGAACATCTTTAAGCAATCCATTCGTACCGCAAAAGATTATAGCCTGTTGCTGTTCAACCGTTAATGGTGCATACTGGCCTTGTTTAAGAATCTCTACATTTCTAACACCTTTATCTAAAACTGACTGGGTAGCAGCATCCAAGTCCGACCCAAATTTAGCGAAGGCTTCCAGTTCCCTATACTGCGCTTGGTCAAGCTTTAAGGTGCCAGCAATTTTCTTCATAGATTTAATCTGAGCATTTCCACCCACCCTCGACACTGAGATACCGACATTGATTGCCGGCCGTACCCCTGCATTAAACAGATTAGATTCCAAAAAGATCTGACCATCTGTAATTGATATAACATTAGTGGGAATATACGCAGAAACATCACCAGCCTGGGTTTCAATAATTGGCAAAGCAGTCAGCGACCCTCCTCCTTTTACCCTGTCTTTAAGGCATTCCGGCAGATCATTCATATCTTTTGCCACCACATCTGAATTAATCACCTTGGCAGCACGCTCCAATAATCTTGAATGAAGATAAAATACATCTCCTGGATAAGCTTCTCTTCCCGGAGGCCTTCTCAACAATAGTGAAACTTCTCTATAAGCGACAGCTTGCTTACTCAAATCATCATAAATAATCAAGGCTGGCCTTCCAGTATCTCTAAAATACTCTCCTATAGCAGCACCTGTAAAGGGAGCATAGAATTGCATAGGAGCAGGGTCAGATGCAGTTGCAACAACAATTACTGTATAATCCATTGCTCCTTTTTCTTCCAACAATTTTGCAATTCCAGCAACTGTTGAACCTTTTTGACCTATGGCAACATAAATACAAAAAACCGGTTCTCCCTTTTCATAAAATTCTTTTTGGTTTATAATGGCATCTATTGCAATGGCTGTCTTTCCTGTCTGCCTATCGCCAATGATTAATTCTCTCTGTCCTCTTCCGATTGGTATCATGGCATCAATTGCCTTAATACCAGTTTGCAAAGGCTCATTTACGGGTTGCCTGAAAATTACACCAGGAGCCTTTCGTTCCAAAGGCATATCTAGCAGGTCGCCATTAATTGGGCCTTTACCATCAATAGGTTCTCCAAGGGTATTTACGACACGGCCGACCATTTCCTCGCCCACTTTTACTGATGCAATCTTTCCAGTTCTTTTTACAACATCACCTTCTTTAATATTTGTAGACCTTCCCAACAATACAGCACCAACATTATCTTCCTCTAAATTAAGCACGATGGCTTGCAAACCTGTTTCAAACTCAATCAACTCCCCGGATTGAACACCTGAGAGACCATAAATCCTTGCAATACCATCCCCCACCTGGAGTACCGTACCTACTTCTTCAAGTTCCGCTTCAGATTTGAATCCCGCTAACTGTTGTCTCAATATTGCAGATACCTCTGCTGGTTTAATTCCTGCCATTTTTACTTGTTTTAGATTATTTAATTGGCTTTATATTGCTTAATGTTAAATTCTTTTTTCAGGTCATTTAAACTGCGCAGCAAGCTTCCATCATACTGCTTATCCCCTATTCTCAATATCATTCCTCCTATTAAGCCAGGATTCTGTTTCTCAATCAAATCAACTTCTGATTTTAAGCTCTCCTTCACAAGCTTCAGTACTCTACTGCGCATTTTTTCATCTAACCCATTGGCTGATGTGACTTCTGCTATAACAATCTTATTCTGGTGCCGATATTGCGTCTGAAACGATCTTGTAATATTATACAGATGCCCCTCTCTTCTCTTCTTTATTATAATTGAAACAAAGTTCAATGTAAGCTGACTAAGTTTGCCTTCAAAGATTGCATTGAAAACTGCTATTTTCTTATCAACTTTAATAATAGGACTATTCAGAAACAACTGTAATTCTCTGGAAGATTCAAAGGTATCGCTAATCAACTTCATCTCATCAAAAGCCTCTACAAGGCTTCCCTGCTCATTTGCCAAATTGAGCAAAGACTTTGCATACCTAGAAGCTACTCTTGATTCGATCATGAGGTATTAGTTGAGCTTTATTTCATCAATGAGGTTATCAATAACAGCCTTTTGTTTCCTGTCTTCTGAAAGTTCCGTTTTTAAAATCTTCTCAGCAATTTCTATTGATAAAGAGGCCACCTGGTTTTTAATCTCTGTCAAGGCAGCATTCTTTTCATTTTGGATATCCTCTCTCGCAGCCTTAAGCATTCTATCAGCTTCTTCTTTTGCTCTTTCTTTGGCTTCTGTTACAATACCAACCTTGGTATCTCTAGCTTCTTTCAAAATAATATCTCTTTCTTCCTGTACTTCTTTTATTATCTCTTTATTCTTCACTTTAAGTAAAGCCACCTCTTCCCTGGCATGTCTCGCTTCACTCAAAGCCTCCTTAATTGAGTCTTCTCTTTCCTTCAAAGAATTAAGTATGGGTTTCCACGCAAACTTTTTTAAAATGACTAAAACAAGCAAGAATGAAACGGTCATCCAAAAGACCAGGCCGATAGCTGGTTGTACTAGTTCCATATTTAGGATTTTTATAGATTAATGAGAATAAGACCCACATTTCTCATGTGGGGCTTATTCCCTTAAATTCTCTTAGTCTTAATCGTTAGGTTACTTTACAAAGATCACCAACAATCCTACTACCATAGCAAAAAAGGCAGCACCCTCAACTAGAGCAGCCATAAGAATCATGTTAGCACGAAGGTCGTTCATCGCTTCTGGCTGCCTAGCCATGGCAGACATGGCATCTCCACCGATTCTACCGATACCGACACCAGCGCCTAATGCTGCTACTCCAGCACCTAATGCTGCTACTCCATATCCGATACCTATATTGGGGGCTAATTCTAATAATATTGATAATAACATAAGACAATTTAATTTAAAGGTCTGCTATGCAGACAGGGTTTATAAACATTTAATTCAATCAATTATTAATTTATTAATGATGCTCTTCTGTTGCCATTCCAAAATACATGGCAGATAATAATGCAAAAACATAGGCCTGTAAAAATGCCACCAGTAGCTCCAGCATGGTCATAAATATTGTAAATGCAACTGACAATATTGACACTCCAAATCCAGCACCAACATGCATTTCACCAAAAATAAATATTAAGCTAAAAAATGATAATGCAATAATATGACCTGCTGTAATGTTTGCAAACAATCGGATCATCAAGACAAAAGGTTTCAGGAATACTCCCATAATCTCGATAGGTGTTAGGATAAAAAGAACACCTACTGGAACTCCAGGCATTGCAAACACATGTCTCCAATAGTGCTTGTTTCCACTAAAAGTGGTGATCAAAAAAGTAAAGATCGCTAAGGTCATGGTGATGGCAATATTGCCGGTTAGGTTAGCACCACCTGGTATAAAAGGTATGAGTCCTAGTAAATTATTGATCCAGATAAAGAAGAATATTGTTAATATGAAAGGCAAGTATCTTTTGTATTTCTTCTTTCCAATAGATGACTTAACAATATCATCTCTTACAAATATGATAATAGGTTCCAATAAGGATTGCAATCCCTTTGGGGGCTTACCAGGATTTCTAGTATAGGTTCGGGCAATAGAGATAAATATCCACAGCATTAAAATAAGGCTGAAAAATAGGGAAGCTGCATTCTTTGTTATAGAAAAGTCCCAAATATTTGCTGTTGCCTTTTCATCAATTTCATCTGCTTCATTTATTGCCACAATATGTTGATGTTCCAGGCGATAACCCTTATAAGAGGCATGTCCATGGTTAAATCTTGACGAAGAAAAAACAGAAAACCCTCGTTCTGTATCGTAAATAATTATGGGTAAGGGCAAAGAAACAGGATGGCCTGCCCAGTCGAGAATATGCCAATCGTGAGCATCCGCAATATGTTCCAGAATTAGCTCTCCAGCATTGAACTTTTCAGCCTTTTTAACATGACCATTGTCATCATTTGCATATGCAGTAAGGGCAAACAGCAAAAATGCAAAAAAAGACAGCCTTTTCAGCGCATGATTAAATGCAAAACCGCCACCTAACATATTGATAATCAGAATAATTGTCCGTAATCCCATTATTCATCTAGAATCTGGACTGCAAAAATAGTTTTTATTGCAAAATGAAGACAACTTAAGGTGTTTTTTTTTCTATTTTTTTAAGAATTTATACAAATAGTAAGTTTCAATAGACGTATAAACCATAAAAGCTGACAAAAATGACAATATCACAGCAACTTCCAAATTCTGCAAAACAAAAACTAAAAAGAGTAAAGTAACTAGATAAAGAACAAACTTTAATGCTATGGTACCTATAAAAGACCTTACAAAACTATTACTGTCTTTTTTTTTTGCATTGGTCAAATACAAATAAGACGACCATGAAATCACAAAAAAGAAAAGCGCAACAGAAGCAAACATTAACGGACTTGGAGCAAATTGAGGAACCGTTAATGACAGTAATAAGAAAAAGACTAAAAGCAATACCAGTGAGCCTCCGAAAAACTTTATAAATGAAGTAATATATTGCTGTGACATAGAACAGAATTAATTTGCACTATGCTTTTTCTTCCGCCTCCTTAAGATCAAAGTCATCAAGGAACTTGGTGGTATATTTTCCGGATTTAAAAGCTTTGGATGACATAAGGTATACATGAAATGGCATGGTGGTTTTGATACCATCTATAACAAATTCTTCCAAGGCCCTTTTCATTTTAGCGATTGCTTCTTCTCTTGTCTGTGCAACGGTGATCAGCTTAGCAATCATGGAATCATAATAGGGTGGGATTGTATATCCAGAATATACATGTGTATCAACCCTTACACCATGACCTCCAGGTTTATGAAAATTGGTAATAACGCCTGGGCAAGGCCGGAAGTTATTATATGGGTCCTCAGCATTAATTCTACATTCAATAGCATGAAGTGTAGGAAGAAAATTTTTGCCACTCATCTTATCCCCTGCGGCGATTTTAATCTGTTCTTTCACCAGATCAAAATTAATTACTTCTTCAGTAATTGGATGTTCAACCTGAATTCGCACATTCATTTCCATAAAATAGAAATTTACTTTCTTGTCTACCAAAAATTCCACTGTACCCACCCCTTCATATTTAACCGCTTTACCTGCTTTAATGGCAGCTTTTCCCATTTTTTCACGAAGTTTTTTCGTCATTATTGGTGAAGGAACTTCTTCAACCAGCTTCTGGTGCCTTCTTTGGATAGAGCAATCACGTTCCGAAAGGTGGCAAACCCTTCCAAACTGATCTCCTGCTATCTGAATTTCAACATGCCGTGGTTCATCAATGAATTTCTCCACATACATTTCATTGTTCCCAAAGGAAGCCATGGCTTCTGCTCTTGCTTTATCCCAAGCATCTTCCATTTCCTCCTCTTTGCGTACAGCACGCATTCCTTTACCACCTCCCCCTGCAGTTGCTTTTATCATTACAGGATAGGATATCTTTTTGGCAGCTACAAGCATTGCATTCAGGTCTTTAATAATACCATTAGACCCCGGAATGGTTGGTACACCGGCTTTATGCATTGTTTTAATGGCATTTGCTTTATCTCCCATAGAGTCAATCATTTTGGGAGAGGCACCGATAAATTTGATCTTATGTTCATCACAGATCTTTGAAAATTTAGAATTCTCAGCCAGAAACCCATATCCAGGATGGATAGCATCAGAGTTCGTAATTTCAGCAGCAGAGATAATATTGGGGATGTTTAAATATGACAGGGCACTTTGTGGCGGACCTATACACACTGCTTCATCTGCAAATTTAACATGCAACGAATCTGCATCAGCTGTTGAGTACACTGCAACAGTTTTTATGCCCATCTCCTTACAGGTCCTGATGACCCGCAATGCAATTTCACCTCTATTTGCAATAAGTATTTTATTAAACATCTAACACAATATGAATGATTTTAAAATATAGCATGGAAAATATTGGGGAAAATTCCAGTCGTTTAGTGAGGTTCTACTAACAATATCGGTTGATCGTATTCTACAGGAGTAGAGTCATCAACCAATACCTTGATGATCTTACCAGATATTTCTGCTTCAATCTCATTAAACAGCTTCATGGCCTCAATGATGCAGATGACATCACCTTCCTTAATATCATCACCTACACTCGCAAAAGGTGGTTTGTCCGGCGCAGCAGC
>DTSC01000069.1 GCA_012965625.1 Flavobacteriales bacterium
TTATACTAGAGCGGTCTGCAGCGTACATAGGGTGCAGCGGTTCTATGGCCAGCGGCATTTTACACGATCTAGCGTAGGCTAACATTTTTCGCAGATCATCTGTGATCTTTTCGCGTGCAGCTTCAATATCCTTTGAGCCGGAAGCCAATCCACCTGCCACGATGATCAAACATTCGGCATTGATAGCAACAGCTTCGTCCACAGCACGGAAATTATCATCCAGGTTATTAGTATCACCCGTGAAAAATCCACCCCGGCAAAGACTTGAAACTCTCAGTCCATTATCAGCAATCATCTTTGCTGCCTCCCCTACTCCACACTCCTGTAATTTGTCCCGCCAAGGTGCTATAGCGCCTAATCCGTGCCTGGCACAGCCCTCTATGCATTGTCGTAAATTCCATTGCTCACGAACAGTAGCGGTGTTCAATGAAAGCAGTGCTGTATTGCCGGACAGGTCCCTCATATTATCTTAGCTTTCAATACTATTGAGTTTGCAAATTGATCTCATTCTCTGGGTTGCCATATCTACATCCCTCAGCAAACCGGCTTTGGCTGCCAATTTAAAAATATCCGCAAGATGAACGATCGACCGCTTTGTTTCCTGGCCTCCCACCATGGTAAAATGATCCTGGTGTCCGTTCAGGTAGGCCATAAAAACAATACCTGTTTTGTAATACCTCGTGGGATCAGAAAAAATATGCCTGGACAAAGCTACTGCAGGCTCCAATATCTCATAATAACGCTCTTTATTCCCATTGGCAAGCTCACCCAATGCTTCAGAAGCAGCAGGAGCGATGGCGTCAAAAATGCCCAGCAATGCTTCAGAATGACATTCATCGTCACCCGCTATCAGCTCAGGAAAATTAAAATCATCACCGGTGTACATGCTAACGCCAGGAGGTAAAAGGCGTCGCATCTTGATCTCCATGTCTTTATCTAGCAAAGAGATCTTTATGCCTTCAATTTTTTCAGCGTTACTGTTAATAATATCGAGGACAACATCCATAGCTGATCGGTGATCCTTATAACCCCAGTATCCCTCAAGAGCTGGATCAAACATTTCTCCAAGCCAATGGATCAATACCGGTTGCCTCATCTGTGAGATGATCCTGTTATAAACATTTATGTAATCATCTGCAGATGTTGCGATGCCGGCCAAGGCCCTGCTAGCCATCATAACAACATTTCCTGACAGGCTTTCAACATACTCTACCTGCTCTTCATACGCTCCAATAACATCATCAATCGCCAGCCCTGGTTCCAAGGAAAGGTGATCAGTGCCACAACCGCAGACTACCTTTGCATCCTTCTGGTCTTTTGAAGCTTCTAGCGTTAACCTGATCAATTCTTTCGCGGAATTCCAGGCTAGTCCCATTCCCCTTTGTGCAGTATCCATTGCCTCAGCAACGCCGATGTTTAATGACCAAAGGTGTTTCCTGTAATTGATGGTTGCATCCCAATCAATGGTTGAATTATCAGCAGGGTCGGCAACAATGTGAGCAGCTGCATAAACGATGCGGTTTAACGGACCTGTATGGGGCTGAAATGGTTGGATGGCGGAAAGTTCAAACTCGCTTAATGAACCATCTTTGCCTGGTAAGAGAATTTTATTCATGCTGGAAATCTATTTCATTAATAGCTACCCAGCGTCTGTCGGACCAGCTCTTCATGGCTGCTTCTGCAAACTGAACACCTTTTACACCTTCTTCCAATGTGTGATTCCAGGGAGCATCTTCATATAGGTGCCTGATAAATAGCTGCCACTGGTGCTTAAATGCATTGTCATATTTGCCCTGGCCTTCAACTTCCTTCCATTGTTTGTAGAAGTTGACGGCTTGGGGTTCATCCGGATTCCATACCGGTGTGGGCGTATTTTCCATGCTTTGGTACTTACAACTCGTTAAACCTGCTACAGCCGAGCCCTTTGTACCATCCACCTGAAAAAACGCGAGGTCATCGCGATACACACGCGTACACCAGGAGCTGTTGATTTGCGCAATGGCTCCTCCCTCCAGCTCTACCGTAACATAAGCGGCATCATCCGCATCTGCCTGATAGGATTGATTGTTCTCATCCCGCCTTGCTCTTATATGATTCACTCCGAGGCAGGAAACGGCGGTCACAGGACTGATCAAATTATCGAGAATATACTGCCAATGAGACATCATATCAAAAATGATCCCACCACCATTTTCTTTTTGGTAATTCCAGCTCGGCCGCTGGGCAGGGTGCGTCTCCCCATCAAAAACCCAGTATCCAAAATCAATCTTAAGCGATAATATTTTTCCCAGGGATCCACTATCAATCAGCGTACGCAGTTTGAGAAGTCCGGGCAAAAACAGCTTGTCCTGCACAATACCTGTTTTTAGGCCTCTCTTTTTTGCTGCAGTACATATAGCGATTGCATCATCCAGCTTCAAACCCAGGGGTTTTTCACAATAGATATTCTTATTGGCTTCAATTGCCTGAAGCAGCAGCGACGGACGCATTTGCGTAGAACCGGCATCAAAGAACAGCGTATCTTCTGAAGATTTAAAAGCTGCCTGGTAATCATCTGTAAATCGCTTTATGGAATTTTCATTAGCGACCTGGCTGAGCTTTTTCAGATCACGGCCCAGGAGTAAGGGGTCGGGCATCACCTTATCTCCGTTAGAGAGGCTTACTCCTCCCTCTTTAATGATCCCTGCAATCGATCTTATCAGGTGCTGGTTCAAGCCCATCCGGCCAGTGATGCCATGCATTATGATCCCCAAACGATGTTCTGCCATGATCTTTTGTTGTTAAAGGATTTGATTGAGACAAATTTAGAGAAAGATAATCAGCTATAGGATATTAATTGCCTTTGGCAAATGATCTTTCCCAATATTTATAACACAATCATTATTATTCAAATTTCTGGTCTTTTCATCATAATAAAGCCAGGTAAATGGCATATATGGCCTGATAAATTCACGAATTTCTTCATTGGTCATCCCTTTTCCCTTTATCGATAACATTCTCTTTTCCTGCTCGATGCGCCAGGATTCAATCCATGTTATGCGCTCGCCAAGCATCAAGGTCCTGTTGTCCAATAAATTCCAAATTGCCTGGTATTCCTTCATATATTGGAGTACAACCTTATAAGCAGTTTGATCCGGGTCTAATCCTGTAAAAATCTCGTTGACATATTCATTTCGAGCCATAATTCCGGGAAAATCATCTGGACTTACCACCGGGAGATTGATACACCACCCCTCCAGTATAATAAAATCCTGAAGCCCATGCACTGGAACCGTATCTGCGGTAATGTCGCCTTTCCCATCATGAAGCGATTTATCAAAAACCGGGATCTCAAAATCTTCCCCCTTTTTTGCTGAATTCAAAATTGCTATTAGCTCCTTGTACGAGTGCGTGCCTGGCATACCCCTGGAAACCTGGTAAAATAGATTTCCCTTGTATGCATTTGCCAATTCTTGCCTCTCCGAATAGGCAAGATAGAAATCATCAATGGAAAAGCCCTCAACTCGAAAGCCGAGCTCCCTAAGCAATAATTTGATCAGGGTGGTTAAAACCGATTTACCTACGCCCTGGCATCCGCAAATTCCAATAATATAAGGACTCTGCCTTTTCTTTTTCCGGGCATCTATGAACCATTGGATAAGCGGAAGATAGGACAAGTCAAAGGATTGTTCATCAATAAGCACGCCACCAGTAGTGGCTTTTACGTCCTCCTGAACCTTATAAAATGCATCTTTTACGCTATTGGACATTAATTATATTTATTTAGAAGGCAGCATTATCAGCATGCAATTGAGTTGGAGTTTATCAGTCTTTATCTGCCCTAAAGCAAAAATAGTTAATATTGTAAGCAATCCTTTTTATTCTTCTGAGAATGAAATATTTCTATTTACCTGCACTTTGCCCACTGATGATAATTTGCCTATTGATCGGTGCCAGCCCCACATCTTTCGCACAGGGCAATGGCACTTCAAGGTCGGAATACCTGGACTATACTGAGGGGGTTGCCCAACATTATATCGATCAATTAGCAGCCTATCAAAAAAAGTGGCGTGAGGAGATCATGCCCAATGAGACAAAAGGCTACAAGCCTCCATCTAATGAAATATACCTGGCAGCACTATGTGCTAATTTATATGAACTGACAGGCAAGGAGCAATATTTACAGGCTGCCACTAAGCTCTTGCTAAAATTTGGCGACCATAAGAATCGATACCCAAAAGATTTTTTCAAGGTCAAAGCGGAGTATTCAGATGGCCTCCCTGCATTACCCAATATATTCTGCTTCGGAAAATATGTTCATGCCTATGCGGTCATTAAAAAGAGCCAAACATTAAGTGACGCAGAGGATGTGATCATTAAGCAGAATATAGCTGAAGGAGCAGACTACCTAATGGTGGATCAGGAATGGGGGCCAATGAACAGGGCGATGCTCCGAGCCGAAGGATTGCTTTATGCGACAAAGATGTTACCCAACCACCCCCGGCAAGCAATATGGAAGATGATGGGAACAGCCATTTTAGATGATAATTTGGGGAAATGGAACATAGAAGATGCTAGCTTGTACAATGCCATCTGGCTTTATTCCTTAACAGGTTATGTCAATGATGTTTCAGGTGATGAAAGCATCAATAAATCGCCGGTAATGACCTATTATTATCGCTATTTTCTATCCCTTTTGTCTCCGGCCTATACCATCCCTGATTTTGGAGATGCTAAATGGAACGACCGTTGGTATCAATACGTTGCCTTTTTCGAGAATGGGGCAAGGACGAACAGGGATCCAAATTTACGATGGGCAGCAGCCAGGATGTTTCAAGAAAACCTAGATACTGGTGGCAAATCCATATATATTGCAATGTCTTTATCAGATGCCTGCAGGTGGGCAGATTTCGATATGAATACAGAGCCTCCAAGTTCAATGAGCCAGGAAGTGCTGGAAGACGTCGTGGGCAAAAAGATGGTTTTTCGCAATGGCTGGGATGCCAACAGCACCTATATGCTGCTCAATTACCGGGATGAAGGTGATGGCGGATGGCTCTACCGGGAAAATCTTCGCAATACAATTACTGTCGAAGAAGAAAAAATGCACCATGGACATGCTGACGAGAACAGTATTGTTTTACTGATGAAAAACAAGAGCATCTTGCTGCATGACGCCGGCTACAGAGATCTCCAGCCCAGCGGTCCTTTGGGGGCTTACCGCGCTGACTATTTTCACAACCGGCTTGTGGTGAGAAAAAATAAAATTGCCCTGGGACAGCAAGAAGGACAACACGTTTACTCTACGCAAGAGCCCGTGGCTGGCCAATCCCTCCTCAGTTTTCTGCAGAATTCTGGTGCCTACCGGCAGGTTAAGACCCTGAAGATTGATTTTCTCAATCTTACACATTTCGACATGAGCCGCACGCGTATCATAGACGAGAAAATGGGCTATATCGCTGATCGCATCATCAATTATGTGAAAGACCTGGACTACTTTGTGATATATGATATTGTTCGGTTCACTGATGATGATTTCCTTACCATGGCCAACCTGTGGCACAGCCGGAAAATTGTTGGCAGCGGTGAGAATTGGTATGATACGGAGTACGACTCATTGGGAAATAATGCTGTTAAAGGTGAGGAGCGCTTGCTGATCTACTTCCCATATAACCACCGGCTCACAAATGGAATTGAAACACAGGTAAGGCACAAGCAAAAAGAAAAAACCATATACCAGGTGATAGGACGCCATGGCTATCCCAATGACTTGCAGGCCTTTGTAACCATCCTGATCCCCCATCATAAAAACGTAAAACCCGAAAACCTCGTAAAGCAAATACAATGGGTTGAAACAGATAAGTTCCCGGGATCAGTTGCTGTTGCGATCAATACAGGTGAAAAAAGATATGTTATTGCAGCGAAGCTGGATATGCAGAGCGACTTAGTGCGCGACTGGAGGAGGCCGAAATATACCTGGGAAACAGGAAAAGTACGTTATGGAGACTATGAAACTGATGCCAACAACCTATTTGTAGTGGAGGCAGGAAGCAAAACCCATTATGCAATAGTTGGTGCAACAAAAATCACCCACAAGGATAAGGTGCTTCACGAGCAGCAGCCGAGAACCTATAAATTCAGTATGGATGGCAGCCCTGACAAACCGGGAATTGGGAAGTTGAGGTATTGGGAGGACGCAATAGAACTGAGATAATATTTACTCCTTTGGTCCTTTAAATACATTCATTCCCGTACAATCAAAAACCTCAGCTGCATTCGCCCAGGAAACACCGAGTTCGCTCAAGAGTTTCTCTTCCTTAAACGCTTTTTGGAATATAGACTCAATATCCTTTATCTGCACCTGTTCTCCACGAGGAGTTTGTGAAACATCACAATGTTCCTTGGGAATATTTTGAATGGCGGATGCCCTATGCATTGCATTGATACAAAAGGTATGTGCTGCAGCAATATCCAGGTCGCAAACAGGTACATCCTGCCCATTGAGCTTTGCTATAACATGGTCAAACATGGCCATGCGGACATTGTCCATCCCGGTGCTTTCATCACTGGCTGTGACCTGTTCCTTTTGATTAATTGCATAGCGATTTAGCGTCCAGTTAACAGTGCCTTTGCTGCCTTTTATTTCTATTTCAGGATGGATATTTTGTCCGCAAGCATGCGTAACATAGAACTGCAATAAAACATGCTGTGCAGTCATCATCCTGGCACAGGCAGTATCGCAGCTTTCTATCGGCAGTGCCCTGTAAAGTTCAGCCTGGATGTTTTTGATCTTCGCCGATGTTTCAAGGCGATCTCCCGCAAGAAAACACATGATATTGATAAAATGCGCAAAAGCATTGTTGGCAGGTGAATCCAGTATCCATTGTCCGTTTACCTTTAGTTTACCCGCCCAGCTATTTCGAAAAAAATAGTCCTTGTGCCTGACCCACAATCCTTTCAGTTTGATCGATTGAAGCACTCCGACAGCACCATCCAATATTTTCCGTTTTATCTTTTGAACGTCATTACCGTAGATATTTTGAAAACCAACCATTACCCTTTTACCTGACGCTTTCTCGGCAGCTTTCATCTGTGTAATATCCTGAATGGTCGCTGCAGCTGGTTTCTCAACCAATACGTTGCAACCCTCATTAAGCGCCTCTATCGTTAGGGGAGCGTGTGAAGCTATGCCTGTCGGAATACAGCAAAGATCAATTTGCCCTTTAAGGATCTTATACATATCAGAAACACAGGGAAATACCCTTGCGCCTATAGCATTAATCTGTGTGATCTGGCCTGCTGCTTTTTCCGGCTCCCTCACCACAACGCCTAGCAATTGCACTTTGCCTTCCTCTTGCAAGCGGATCAATTGAGACAGGTAATATTTTCCGTAACCCGTCGCGCCTATAAGTGCTGCCCGGATCATAATTTTATTGCGCTTTCAGAATCAGCCGCCTCCTGGCTCTTAATGCAAAGTCGTGTAACATCAAATACATCTTCGGCAGGAATTCTGCAGGGGCTTCCCGTTTTAATTTGATTGAGGAAATCACCGAACATCGACACCTCATCTTCCATAGGAATTTCTGTGGGCTCCTGATTTTCAGTTATTAAGACTGCTTTATCATTCATCACTTCAATCACGCCTTTTTCGCCAGCCACCCTCAACCTGTCATCACCATGGGTGGGTGCTTTTTCCGGACGAAAATAGTCGATGTTAACACTAGCCTGGCCACCGTTAGCCAAACGATAAAAGCAGATTGCAGCGCTTTCCACTTCCCCAAACCCTTTATTGCCTACTGTAGTGTTATGCGCGAGCACTTCCTTTATTTCACCCTTGCCAATCCAATGGATCAGGTCAATGGAATGAGAGCCGACCCATGAAATGATGCCTCCAAATTTTTTTCTTTCCTGCATCCATTCCGGCTTTAAGCCCATCTTATATGATTTTTGAGCTGTTATAAGTACCGGTTCTCCGATCAAGCCTTCTTCAACTGCTTTACAGGCTGCGTAAAACGCCGGATGGTAGCGCAAGCACATCATGCTTGTAAGGTGTACACCAGCTGTATAATAAAGGGAAATGATCTCATCTAATTCTGCCAGTGAAAATGAAAGAGGTTTTTCAACAAAGCAATGGATGCCCCGTTTCAAACACTCCAGGGTAATTTTTCCGTTGAGGTAATAATGCGGATTAATAACCGCCACTTCCGGCTTTTGCTCATCCAGCATTTTAACAAAATCATCGTAATAAGACAAGCCATGTGATTCGAGCTCCTGCTTATATACTGCATCCGTTTCTTCATTAACCGAGCCCGGTGCAAAGGCTATTGTTTGATCCTCATCATTATTATTAAGCCCATCCAAAGCATAAGCAAAATGGCCCGATGCTCCTATTATTACGATATTCATTTGATGTAGCGTTTCAAAATTTCTTTGATAATATTGTTGAGGGTTGGGCGGCTGATAAATTTTATGCTAATATAGAGCAATCCTATATCAAGGAAAAATTTAGCTGTTTATTAATTTAATGCAGCCACAAAAACAGAGACCTAACAAAATAAATATCAACAACAAGCTGGTGGTTATCAGTGGTTTATAGAGGAATTTAGATTTTTTATCGGAAAGTATTCAGTAAAAAATAATAGATTTGAAAGGTCGAAAAAGATATAATGATAAAAGATCTATTTAAAACTCAGATTGGAAGACTACGTATCTTAGCATATTCAGAAGGAGTATCTTTCCTTCTATTGCTCATGGTAACGGTGCCTTTGAAATACATCATGGGATGGAGAGAGCCCAATATAATTATTGGCCTTCTGCATGGCCTTTTATTTATGGCCTATGTTGTTGCTGTGATCCAGATTAAATTGGATCAGAATTGGACTCCCAAGAAGACCTTTTTAGCACTGCTTGCCGCACTTATTCCATTCGGTACATTCTGGGCCGACTGGAAATTATTCCGATGATTATTTTTGTAATCTAAAACCGCAAAATCATATTCTAGCTCTGCAAAATAAAAAGCAGAATCGGGCTGAGAAAACAAATAACCATCCCAAGCTATATCATGCATTGCTTTTAACCTATTCGTATCTGGCTGTGATTTGTCGTTCCACACACCCCAGAGGGAGTCGAGGTTGAGGGCAGATGCTAAGGATAGCCAAAGGCAGAGGGCTAGGATGGAAAGGATTCGTAGCATTCTACTAAGGTAAGCAATTCGGTTTTTAAATTGAATCTTACTTTATGTCTTCGATTTTTTCCGATGATTTAAATCTTCTACCAAGTTGGTAAGGTCGGCGCCTTCTACTTTAAGATTGAGCCGTAAGAAGTAGGAACAGGCTGTAAAGTCATTGAAGAGGTAAGACTCAGGAATAAGGTCCGGAACAATCTTAATAGCCTTCAACATGTTCAATGGCTGCTTCTGAATGCCTGTTAACATTACAACAATATCCCGCCTTTCTAAGTCAAGTATGGCATCTTCCAGTGCATAAAGCCCAGATTGGTCGATATAGGGAACTTTTTCCATTCGTATTATGACCACATGTGTGTCAGGAAGGGATGCTGTCATTCGCTTGAATTCATTGATCATGCCAAAGAAAAGAGGACCTTCAATGTGCTTTACAAAAACTTCCTTGCTTATGGCTTCAGGCATTGATTCTTCATCTGACCATGGTGTTTCCCGCTTGAAATCTGAAATACCCAATACTTCAGAACCCGCTTCAGATATGTCACCCATTTTTTTCATAAAGATTACAGAAGCCAGGATCATGCCAACGGCCACCGCATCAATTAGATCTACAAATACGGTTAATAGCAGCACTGAGATCATAATAACAGAATCTGCCTTTGGCACACTGCGAATATGAAGAATCCCCCTTAAGTCTATAATTCCAATTCCTACGGTAAGGAGAATCCCTGCTAAAACAGCTTTGGGTATTAAACCCACGAGATTTGAAAGAAAGACCATGATAACAAACAGAAATATCCCAGCCAACATGCCAGATATTCTGGTTTTTCCACCTGCTTTGATATTGACAATTGTACGTACTGTAGCTCCAGCACCTGGTAATCCTCCAAAAAGAGCGACGGTCATGTTACCAATGCCCTGTCCTATCAACTCTCGATTGCTGTTATGTTTGGTTTTGGTTATATTGTCTGCCACAACAGAGGTTAGAAGCGAATCAATAGACCCAAGTGCAGCTAATGTAATTGCGGGGAGCACAATACTCCTAATGCTGTTTAATTGTATCCCGGAAAGTGCATCGAGATGAAGCTTTGGAAGACTTGAAGGAATATCCCCTACAATGCCATAAGAGCCTTGGGGAAGAAAGAAATATCCAACGGCTGTAATACCAACCAATGCAATCAGAGCAGAAGGAATGATCTTGGTGAGCTTGGGGAATAGATAGACGATGGCTACAGTTGCTGCAGCAAGCGAACAAGCTACCCAATTGACATCATTAATGACATCTGACAGGCCCATCAATACGCCCATGGCCCCTCCTGAAGGAGATGATTTGCCAAAAAATGGAAAAACCTGTCCGATGATTATGATCAGGCCAATCCCACTCATGAAACCTGAAATAACAGGATAGGGAATATACTTTATATATTGACCAATCTTAGAGACTCCGAAGATGATTTGAAACAAACCAGCAAGAAGAAATGTGATAATGATTACTGGCATGGCCAGGCTAAGAATAGTTTCTGGATCCATGCCTGCATTGGCAGCAGCTACAGCCTTAAATGCAGTAACAATAACACCTGCAGAAACAACTGTCATGGGAGCTGTTGGACCACTTATTTGAGTTTCAGTACCACCCAACAGGGCCGCAACTATACCGATCAAAAAAGCACCGACCAAACCTGCTTGCGCGCCAATCACACTGGCATTTTCAACCCCCAATTCATGCAGATCAGCAAATGCAGTTACACCGAAAGCAACAGCTAACGGAAGAGCAACAATTCCTGCTGTCACTCCTCCAAATAAATCGCCTTTAAGATTGCTGAAATTGAAATTCATAATGTTGCAAGTTAATAATTTCTCATAAGGACCTGTCATTAAATAGGTGCTTAGCCCTAATTAAAATTCATTAATGACAAAAAGCTCTTTATTGTAATCTTAGTGTTGTTTCAAATAAATCCAGGGATAGAAAGTTTAAATTGTTTTTAATAAGCCAGCAGAACAAAATATCTATAAGAGCATCGATGCCGGCCAAACATGGACTTCCTTTCCAATTGACTACCCAATTGACACCTGGGACCAGAAGACATATGCGGAAACAGGTGTTTTATATTATGCCTCTTTTCTGAATGGAAGACATAGGATCATAAAATTGACATTCAGCGATCCGACAAATATTGAAAAAAACTTGAATAAAGATAGGTTTCTCCATGTTTTTCCTAATCCGGCAAAGACGCATTTATTTATTGATGGGCCTGACGGACTTATGGTATCAATTTATAATGCTATTGGGGAAATAGTGCTACGTTCTGCAAACAGGGAAATACCTATCTCATCATTGAACAAGGGAATTTACTACCTAAAGGCTGAAGATTTAAAAGGGAATAGCTATTCCCAGAAGGTGGCAATAGATTGATCTTAGTGATATTTGATCTTTGCATGAGGTGATATTTGGCCTTCAGTTCCTATAAGACGATGGGTAGGTATTATTTTTACATTGAGGTGCCAAGTTTAAGCATGCCCTTAGACAAGAATACAAGGTCCATTTCCTTCTATTAGGCCTTTTTTTCTTATTTTCGTTATATACCAATAAAACCCTCAACATGTTAAAAAGACTACTATGCCTATTGTACGTAATCAATCATTGGGCCTCAACAGATGCCACAGGCCAGATAACTATAAATGCTGCCGATATGCCCAGCATAGGTGATACCATCTTAATGGCTACGGATACAATGCCCGCTATATCATCTGTAGGTGGAACGGGTATGCAGATATGGGATTTTACCTCGCTTCAAATTATCAGTATTGATACCTTGTTATTTGTAGATCCTGCAAGCACTGCTTTTAGTTCAGACTTTTCAACCTCCAACCTGGCTAGAGAAAGTGATCAGCAAATCAGATATCAAACATTGAGCAGTGCCACACTTATCAATGATGGCTATGCAGGGGATGACCCCTTTGGCGCTGGCTTGACCATAGCTGCACCTTTTAGTCCTAAACAGAAGGTCCTGGACTTCCCTTCCACCGACGGCAGTTCATTCTCTGATACATCAGGCCTTGACCAGACCATAGAAACATCATCCCTTGGACTTCCAGTACCTGATGTTGATTCCATCCGGTTAGTGCACCACAGCTGGGCAACTAGCATATTTGATGCTTATGGAACCATGGATATCCCAGGTGATTCTTATACCACCATTCGCCAGCTTTATACTGAAAATACGCTTGACAGTATCTTTGCTTATTGTTCTAATCCTGCCGGCTGTAATGTGTTGATTGCAACGCTTCCTTTTGGCTGGAGCTTTTTACCTAGTGCATTAACAGAAGCCATACTTGGAATCGCTAACCCATCTAACGATACCACCTACACCTATAACTGGTATGCGAATAATGAGGATGTTCCGGTTGCCTGGGTTGAAACAGATAATCCGGGCGGCACTGTCTTATCTGCCGGTTTTAAAATGGGTAATGTTCAATACGCTACAATATCCGGATCTAGTAATGTCTCATGTGCAGCCAGCTGTGACGGCAATGCTACTGTTTCGGTATCAGGGGGAATACCTCCTTTTACCTATGCTTGGAATGATCCCATGAATCAATCCACTGCTACCGCTACAGGTTTGTGCGCAGGCACTTATGCTGCGTTTGTGGTTGATGCAGCTAATGATACATCGTCTTTGACAAGCGTTATAATTACTGAACCAAGCCCCCTCGTTCTTACAATCTCAAGCACAGGCCCATCATGTAATCCCGGCAATGACGGTACGGCTACTGCAATTGTAGCAGGAGGTACGAGTCCGTATAATTACTTATGGAATACGAACCCTCCTCAATTGACGGCTAGTGCGATTAACCTGGATACTGGCATCTATGTCGTAGCTATTACAGACGGCAATGGTTGTACGTTAAACGATAGCGTAAGCCTAATGGCTCCTAATGTTCCAAGTGTTACAGCTATGGGATCAGACCCTTCTGCCTGTGGTGTTTCAGATGGCATTGCCACGGCAACTGCTACAGGAGGCACTCCGCCCTATACCTATATATGGGATGATCCCGGAAACTCAAGCAACAGTACAATAAATGGCTTGGCAGCCGGCACCTATTCTGTTACGCTAACGGATGCAAGCTCCTGTACTGCAATTACTTCGGTAATTTTAGCAGCTCCCAGTGCTCCGAGCTTAAGCATGTCAAGTACAAATCTTAGCTGTTATGGGGATACGAATGGCACAGCATCTGGCCTCGTCTCTGGCGGCACCAGTCCTTACACCTACCTTTGGAGCAATGGGCAAGCACTTGCTTCCCTGACAGGGCTGACAGCAGGAGTTTATACCCTGACAATCACTGATGGAGCTGGCTGTATTGTTATCGACTCGACAAGCATTTTGGAACCACCCTTGTTATCCCTGAGCACTTCCAATACCGGGGCTACTTGTAATTTGGCAGATGGCATTGCTTCTGTTTTCGCAAGTGGCGGAACACCCCCTTATGTATACCAGTGGGATGGAATAGGAAACCAGACAAACAGCACGGCTACAGGGCTTATTGCAGGCGTTTATGGAGTTACGGTAACAGATGCAAACGGATGCATCGAAACGGAAAGTGAGATCGTTAACAATATCGGAGCACCTACCCTAACTACCAGCAAACAAGATGCATTCTGTAAAGGAAGCAGTGATGGCTTGGCTACGGCCCTGGCTACAGGAGGTTTGCCGCCCTATACCTACCAATGGAATGACCCTTTGGCCCAAACGAATGTTACTGCTACAGGGTTAGCAGCAGGTACCTATATCATAATAGTTACTGATGCTTCAGGTTGTATTGTTTCAGAAACCTTAACTATTGATGAACCGGCCGAAGCCCTTGTATTAGCCATGAGCTATGTTAATGTTACCAGCAGCAGCATTTGTGATGGAACAGCATCAGCAAACCCAGGCGGAGGCACAGCACCATATGCTTATTCATGGTCTGACCCTATGAGCCAAACTACCGAAACTGCCACTGACCTTTGCATTGGGTTTTACAATGTTTCGGTTACGGATGCCAATGGATGTATTACTAATGAAACTATTTATGTAGATTCTCCTGTTATGGGCATTGATAAAATTGAGCTTACTGATCAATTAGATATATATCCCAACCCCACCACGGGCATCCTCACCATAGAGGGGGTAGCCGGTACCACAGAAGTGTATAACATCTATGGGGAGCTTGTTGCCACTACCCTAGCTTCAACCCTGGATATCTCCAACGCTGCCGCTGGCATTTACTTTGTCAGGGTTATTGATGATCAAAGGAAGGTTTATGTGGTTAAGATATTAAAGGAGTAGGTAGGCACTGGATCCTTTTGCCTGTAACAATTTCTCTGGAAAATCGTAATTCACCTTAAACTGACGTGCATAACCTAAATAAATATTAAAGCATATGAAATCATTGCGATATATTATTGTATTGATAACCATTTCTTTGTCATCATCTTTCATCAATCCAACCTATTCAACCCATATTATCGGAGGTGAAATGTTCTATGAATGCATGGATTCATCCATTAATTTTTATCGCTTTACGGTAAAGCTATACAGGGATTGCTATTCCGGTGTCCCCCCCTATGATGATCCTATTTATGTTTCAGTGTATGACTCCTTGGAGATTCTGAGGGTACAATTTGGAATGGTGCTGCCCCCTGATGATACGCTAGAAAACAACACCTATAATGTCTGCTTATATGCGCCTGTAGACATTTGTGTGCAGGAGGCTGTTTATACAGAATATTATATTTTGCCTCCTGGCAGATATACATTGACCTATCAAAGATGTTGTCGGAACCAGGGTATCGTGAACATGTCTAATTCAACTGGCCAAGGAGCTGGTTGGGATATTACTATTCCAGATCCGGCACAAGCAGCTTATAACAGCGCTCCTTATTATAACAACCCACCTCCGACAATCATCTGTTTGGATGTGCCATTTGAGTACGACCATTCAGCTACTGATCCGGATGGGGATTCATTGGTTTATTCTTTTTGCACACCACAAGATTATGACAATGGAATCTGGGGCATAATCCCTAACCCATCTGGCCCACCTTCCAGTAATGTTGATGTGAATTATGTGAGTCCATACAATGCAGCCTATCCTATTTATGCGCCAACGGATCCCTTCCAAATTGATCCACAGACCGGTTGGCTAACAGGTACGCCTGAGCTATTGGGAAAATACGTGGTAGGTATCTGTGTCTCCGAATACCGTAATGGCGTGCTGTTGTCCACCAATATGCGGGACTTTCAATTTAATGTAGCTGGTTGTGTGGATGATGTTACTGCGGGTTTTACTATCAATACAGTCTGTGGAAATACCATTGAATTCAACAACACCAGCTGGCATGGCACCGATTATTACTGGGACTTTGGGGTGCCAAATACTGCTTCAGACACAAGCACCCAGGCAAATCCCATCTATACCTATTCTGATTCTGGTTCGTACGACGTTACCTTGATCGTAAACAAGGGTTTGTTTTGTGCAGATTCGATTACAGTGCCTATAAGCGCTGCCCCTGTTGATTTCAGCTTGGCGTTTATTGTTAACAAGCAATTCTTCTTCTCACCGCCTTTTGGCGTTCAATTTACCAATACCACCCCCAACCTTAACAGCTATAATTACACCTGGTATTTTGGTGATGGCACGACAGAGCAGAATAACGACACTAGCCTTTATCATGAATATCTATACAATGGCTACTACGATATAACACTCATTGCTGAGGATACTTTTACAGGTTGCACAGACACATTATTGATGGAAGACCATATTTTTTGTACCGGTGGAACAATTGGTATTGATGATTTAAAAGAAAATAATATCCATATCCACCCCAACCCCACTACAGGCCTCCTCACCATAGAGGGGCTAGCCGGCACCACAACCGTGTATAACATCTATGGCGATCTCGTTGCCACTACCCTATCTTCAACCCTGGACCTCTCCAACGCTGCCGCTGGCATCTACTTGCTAAAAAATACCGGCTACCAAGGAAAGGTGGATGCCCAGAGGGTGGTAAAAGAATAGGTTTATCTCTTATAGCGCATCAGCCTTAGATCAGCCTTAAGATACAGGGGATGGCTGGGATGGCCCTCTTTTGTTCTCCTGATACAGTAAGCCTCTGGAAAAGCAGATGCAAGCGTTTTGTCTCTGCCCAACAGCTGTCCTTTTGCTCCCCATGCAAAGACCACCTTCTGGCACTTTGCAGACAATTCTGAAAGCCATTTGTCATTATCAGGCCCAACAGGGTCAGTAGCCTCATACAGCTCCATTGGGTCGGTGGCACGAAAAGCAAAGAGGTTGCCCATATAGAGGCTCCCGAAACCCCAGCTCCTGGCAAAGCCAAGGCACCTGCGGATGGTTGGATCATCATCTGTGGCATCTGCCGTGGAAGGATTCAGGCCAATGAAAAGTACAGCAGGCTTCTCTTTATCCCATAGTCTCCACAAGGAATAGCGATAAAGGCCCTCGGCACTTATATCAGCCCCCTTTTCTGTTATGTAATTCTCTTTCATTCATTTAACTATTCCTGATGATATTCCATACAGGATACTTCCTCCAAATATACGAATTTCCTCATGGCACTATCTCAACCAAAGTATGCTAAACCCTAGTCCCAATTGCATTGGGGTTTTTGGGAAATTGCTTA
>DTSC01000070.1 GCA_012965625.1 Flavobacteriales bacterium
TACCAGTACCTCCTGAAGCCACTACATCAATGGTACCGTCATTTCCACCATTACAGGATGTCTCACCAGCAGTTTCTGAAGAAATCGTTATTGCCGCTGGCTCATCTACTACTAATATACTACCCGCTTGAATACATCCGGAACCATCTTGGATTGAAATACCATAGGTGCCAGCACTCAAGCCAGCAAAGCTACCACTTGTGTTAGCATAGGTAATACCACTATCAATAGAAAAATTCAGGGTGCCTGTTCCACCTGAGGCAGTAATGGTTATTGTACCATCTGCAGATCCATTACAGGAAAGATCAGTAGCCAGCTCTGATGCAATATTAATTGCAGGTGGTTCTGCAATTGCAACATTAACAGCTGCAATACATCCAGCAGAATCTGTAATGGTTGCAGAATGTGTTCCGGCAGGCATATTGGTTTCCGCTGTCGTACTACCTCCAGTACTCCACTGGTAAGTGTATGGAGTTGCTCCACCACTTGCCGTTACCATCGCTGATCCATCTGACCCACCATTACATGTAACATCGACAATATTTGAAATACTTACAGAGGGAGCTCCAGCATCATTAATTGAAACAGAAGCAGAATCAATACAACCATTACCATCTATTATCGCAACAATGTAGGTGCCAGCACCTAAACCAAATGCAGTATCCGTAGTTTGATTACTTACATCATCCCATACATAGAAATAGGAACCAGCTCCACCACTAGCCGAAACATATGCCAAGCCATCTGTATTACCACAAGTAGCATCAATAGATCCTGTAACAGCAACAATCGCTGATGGCTCCGTAACAGTTGCAGCTGAAGAATCTAAGCAACCATTAGCATCCGTAACAGTAACAATATAAGTACCTGCAGCCAATCCATTTGCTGTAGAGGTTGTAGCACTATTTGACCATAAATACGTATATGGACTTGTTCCACCGCTTGGATTAATAGTAATTGCTCCATCTGAAGAACCGTTACAGCTAAGATCTGTAACATTTGTTGTCCAAGTAAGCATAGCTGGGTCTGTAATAGTAACACTATTAATTGAAACACAACCTACACTATCAGAAACGGTTACACTATAGGTTCCTGCACACAGGCTATTGGCAGTGGAAGATGATTGAAATCCTGGGTCATTCCAAATAAAAGTGTAAGGCGCAGGTGGGCCGTTGACTATCGCAGTGACCTGTCCATCACAATTGCCAAAGCAGGAAGGATCTGTTACAGCAAATGTAATGGGAGAGGAGACAACAATTGTAAAATATGTGATATCATTTACTACAGGAGAGGCAGCACTACATAAGCCAAAAGGCCCCCCTGATACATAAGCAGAGGTAGCAGCAACTATAGGATAGGTCCCCGTATCAGTTGGAGTACCATAAACAATTGCACAACCAGAAGTCCCTCCCGGAAAACCACAGGACGCTGGTACGCAGGCATAGCTCATGCCCGGTGGCAATCCGGTCACATTATCCAGAACCACCGAATCAATATCACAAGTAAACCCAGTACCGGGATCTAGGGTATCAGTAGGTACAATATTGGTAATTACTTGCTCATAATATGTGCACTGAATAGCGGGAGCAAATCCAGTAACACTATCAGGATATATTCCAGGTGCGGTATATTGTGGATCTGGTACGCAAACTTGTCCAAAAAGATTTGTGGATGAAAAGGCCATAGTAAATGCAGCCAATGCTATAAAATAGAAAAGGTTTTTCATGTGATTAAGAATAAAGTTAATAAAACAATAAGTGTGCAGATCCCAGAGTTGGGAGTCCATCAACCCGATTTATTTCAGCCCTTTTGGCCTGAACTCATCTGAGACTGACAGCTTTTTACGACCTTTAGCCCTACGTTTCTTTACGATAGTTTGTCCACCTACTGTAGACATTCTCTCCATAAAACCATGCTTATTCTTTCTCTTTCGAACTGAGG
Organism: Flavobacteriales bacterium; assembly: GCA_012965625.1. Taxonomy (GTDB): domain Bacteria; phylum Bacteroidota; class Bacteroidia; order NORP154; family NORP154; genus UWMA-0041. The sequence continues at coordinate 1,942 of DTSC01000070.1, forward strand.
GCTGGAATGTACGTTTCATATCAATAAATATTAAGGTCACAAAGTTAATTATTTATTTAATTTTATTCAAGTCTTTTCCAATTTGTTAATTTTGTCATTTGTCTATATATAGTTTCAGTATAAATTAGTTTAATTTCCGATAATTATCATAATGAATGGATTTAGCAGCCTGATTGAAAAATTCAAGAAGAAATGGGGTATTGGCAGCACATTAGACATTATTCTTATTTTAATCGTATTCTCTCTGGCAGGGATGTCTATTGTCTTTGTTCGTAAGCCAATCTTTAACATACTGGGGATCAATGACTTGCATGTTGTAATTAAAACGGTCGTCTATTTATTGATAATATTCCCCTGTTACCAAGTATTCCTGCTCCTATATGGAACATTGCTGGGTCAGTTTAAATTTTTCTGGGACAAAGAAAAGAAGATGGGCAAGTGGATAATCAGTTTAGTCTCAAAAAAATCTTCTGAAAAATAGCTGCTTAAAGGATAAACCTGAAGAGAAGGATATTTTTTTTGATCACTTTCTGCATCCCCTTTTAAATAGATCAGGCCATTTTCAATCTCATGATTTGAATTACTTCTGATTTTCTTGCTTATCCAATTATGGATCACTGAAATATCCTTAACTGCCCTGCCAATAACAAAATCGTAACTTTTATCCAGAGCCTCAGCTCGTATCCATTCAGCATTAACATTATCCAGGGCCAAAGCTGAGCTTATACTTTCAACTACTTTTATTTTCTTTTTGATAGAGTCCACCAAATGAAAATTTGCTTTTGGAAACATAATTGCCAAAGGTATGCCCGGCAAGCCACCACCTGTTCCAAGATCCAGAATCTCTGTTTTGGGATGAAACTGTATTAGCTTAGCAATTCCAAGAGAATGCAGTATATGGTGCAGATACAAAAAGTCCAGATCTTTCCTGCTAATAACATTGATCTTTGAATTCCACTCCAAATAAAGATTACCCAACTCTTTGAACTGTTCAAGCTGTAGACTTGAAATATCTGGGAAGTATTTGGTAACCAGGTTATAGTCTAAACCCATAAATCTATAATGAAACGCTTAGATCTTCCCTTCTACATTCTTAAGAACGTTATGAAGAAATTCTCTGGCCCGAAAGAGCTGTGCTTTTACAGTACCTAAAGGGATATCCAATTGTTGGGCGATTTCTTCATAAGAAAGTTCTTTGAAATACCGCAATTCGACCAGCTCTCTGTATCTGGGCTTGAGTTTTTTAACAAGCTCATGAAGCAGCTTGATCTTTTGTTTCTGCACAAATTTTTCTTCTGGATCCAGCATTTCAGATTTTAAATGAATGGTGGTCTCAGTCCCATCATCATTTTCAATGGTTTTGTCAATTGATAATGTCCTCTTCTTTTTCCTTCTGATAAAATCTATACAATTATTAGAAGCAATCTTAAACAACCAAGTACTGAAAGCATAGTTGGGAGTGTATTGTTTTAGATTTTTAAAAGCTTTGCCAAATGCCTCTATGGTTAGGTCATCTGCATCATCTTTATTGTTCACCATTTTTAGCAACAGAAAGTAAATAGAATCTCTATAACGATCCATTAGGTCAGCATAGGCCTTTTGATCTCCTTTAATGGCTAGCTGTACTAACCTGTAATCATGCTGAGCTTTCTCTGAAAGGTGAGAATCCGGGCCTAATTCCATTTGCTATTTTTGATAACTAGATTTGAAAAACTTGCCAAAAAATTCAAGAAAATTACTGGCATTTCAAAGATTAGCGAAAATAATAATAAATCCTGCTCTCCTAACCTTTGACAACATTTTTTTAACACGAACCATTGTGAAGAAAACTTTAAAAAGGTGAACAGCAACATTAAGCTAGTATAATTACCAGATAAGATCAAGGCAAAAAGAGCAAAGTAAAAGAACGCATTTATTAGCTGAATTAACCCTAATAAAACAATTTGAAAATTCTTGTATCGAAATCCCGCTGAAGTATGCCGCCTCTTCTGTAAAAACAAGTTCCAAAGTGATTTCTCAGTAATTGAATAGGTAAAAGAAGATTCTTCCATGCATACCGCAACATTCGTCTTGTTTGCATTCGCCTGGATGAACAGGTCATCATCTCCAGATAAAAGATCTTGATTGTCTGTAAAGCCACTACCTTTCGTATATAGTGATTTTCGATACGACAAGTTTCTTCCTACGCCCATATATGGGATGCCCATCAATGAAAATGCAAAATACTGCAATGCGATAAAGAAGGTATCCACCCTAGCCATGATATTAACAATACCTGTAGATTTTCGATATGGGCCATATCCCAATACAATCTGAATTTTTTCGGAGTAACAATTAACCATACCGCTTAACCATTGCTCCCCAGCCGGAGTACAGTCTGCATCTGTAAAAAGCAAATATTCATTCTTAGCCTTCTTTATGCCAAGGGCTAAAGCCGTTTTTTTAGATGATTTGTCATTGCCAGAGAGAGAGTAGTATGATAAATGCTCATTAGAGACAGCAAGCTGTCTAACAAATGACCCGGAACCATCAGTACTATGGTCATCTACAATGATAATTTCATAATCCGAATATTCCTGCGCCAATAATATTGGGAGGTTTTGTTCTAAGTTTTCCAATTCATTCCTCGAAGCAATAATGATTGAAACACTTTCATTGAAATAATTGTCATTGGTATCTTTTGAATAAGTTGCCACCTTATTATAGATCAGAAAATAGAGGCCTAAAAGGCCCAAAACAGACCCTAAAAACAGGTGAGGGATTAAATCAATAATCATCGCTAATGTTAAAGCTCAATAATCTTATTATACATTTCAATCAAATTTAGGCATTTGCAAAGGAAATAAAGTTCATATAAACAAAGGGCAAAGAAAAACCAATATCGTTACCTTTGAGCAAAATTATTATTTTGAAATTTCAACTCCAGCATATAGACCCAGAATCGAATGCAAGGTGTGGACTTATTGAAACAGATCATGGTTCTATTAACACACCTGTTTTTGCTCCTGTTGGTACTTTGGGTTCAGTACGCGGAATACATACCAGGGAGCTTGAAAATGATGTAGGAATCAATTTGGCATTGGGTAATGCCTATCATCTTTACATGAGACCTGGCCTTGATATCCTGGAAAAGGCTGGAGGCATCCATAAGTTTACGGGATGGAACATACCGATACTAACAGACTCAGGTGGATACCAGGTGTATTCACTGGCAGCAAATAGAAAAATAACAAATGAAGGCGTTTCTTTCCAATCTCATATTGATGGATCCAAACACCTCTTTACCCCTGAGAAAGCGATTGAAAATCAAATTATTATTGGTGCAGATATTATCATGGCATTTGATGAATGTACCCCCTACCCTTGTGATTACAATTACGCTAAATCCTCTATGGATCTTACCCATGACTGGTTAAAGAGGTGTATTAATTCTTTTGATACGAATAAAGCTAAATATGAATACTCCCAAACGCTATTCCCAATAGTTCAAGGAAGTGTTTACAAAGACCTTCGCATACAATCCGCAGAGTTCATTGCAGCTACCAACCAGGATGGAAATGCCATTGGAGGCCTATCGGTAGGAGAGCCACATGAGGACATGTACGAAATGACGGAAGCAGTGTGTGCAATTCTGCCTGAAGAAAAACCAAGATATCTTATGGGAGTTGGAACACCTTCTAATATTCTAGAATCCATAGCGTTAGGTATTGATATGTTTGATTGCGTAATGCCTACCAGAAATGGAAGAAATGGCACAATTTATACCCAGGAAGGCATGATCAACATAAAAAACGAAAAATGGAAAAATGATTTCAGCCCTTTAGATTCAAATGGTAAGATATTTGCAGATCATGACTACTCAAAAGCCTATCTTAGACATCTGATAATTAGCAATGAGATGCTGGGAGCTCAAATTGCTAGTTTGCACAATATTGGTTTTTATTTGTGGTTGGTATCAGAAGCAAGAAATAAAATAATTGAAGGGACCTTTCATTCCTGGAAAAATAAAATGGTGAAGAAATTAACGTTAAAATTATAGCGTGCTAAAAAAAATTGATCGTTACATACTTTGGAAGTTTCTTGCAACCTTCTTTTATTCCATCGCACTGATTGTTGTTGTTGTAATTATTTTTGACATATCAGAAAAGATTGATGACTTTTTGGAAAGCAAAGCACCATTAAACGCTATTGTTTTTGATTACTATCTTAATTTTATCCCTTTTTTCGTCAACCTATTTAGTCCCCTTTTTACATTTATAGCTGTAATTTTCTTCACTTCGAAAATGGCATCAAACACTGAAATTGTGGCAATCCTCAGTTCTGGTATGAGTTTCAGAAGAATGCTGGTTCCCTATTTTCTTGGTGCTATGGTTATCACATTGCTTTCATTATACCTTAACAATTTTGTGATTCCTAATTCGAACAAGTACAGACTGGCATTTGAAGAAACTTACATCAGGAGTACGTTCAGAAACCATGACAGAAATATTCATAGGCAAATTGCCCCAAATACATATATATATTTCGACCGTTTTGATAATATCAGAAGTACCGGATATAAATTTTCCCTGGAAAAATACGACAACAAGAAGTTGAAGTATAAGTTAATGGCTGAAACAATTAAATGGGATACTATTGCCAAGGTATGGCATATAGAGCACTATATAATTAGAACTATAGACGGAATGGAAGAGGATATACAAAAGGGAATGGCATTAGATACTACATTGAATATTGACGCAAAAGATTTTGGGAGGAGAATCAATACTGTTGAAACAATGAATTATTTTGAACTAAATGAGTTTATTGAAAAAGAAAAAGTAAAAGGCTCTGAAAAAATAGCTTTCTATGAAATTGAAAAACATAAAAGATTTGCTTTCCCTTTTGCAACCTTTATTCTGACATTAGTGGGAGTGAGTTTGGCCAGCAAGAAAGTTAGAGGTGGAATCGGATTACATATTGGCCTAGGTCTTCTAATAAGTTTCAGCTACATACTATTCATGCAAGTCTCAATTACCTTTGCCACAAATGCTAACTTGTCACCTTTTCTCGCCATGTGGATACCAAATATATTATTTGGTTTTTTGGCCTATTCTCTTTTCAAAATAGCACCTAAGTAAATAGGTTTATGCTTACTTGAATTTATCTTGCCAAACAAAGCAATCAGCAAATTCATCTCTTATTTCTGGCAGATCAGAAAAGATTCCAAAAATTGTGGAACCACTGCCTGTCATGGAGGCAAAATCAGCACCTAGACCATATAACCTGGATTTTATCAATTCCAGCTTGGGGTGTAACTCAAATGCAGGCAATTCAAATCCATTTACAATCGTATCTCTCCAATTCACCAAAGGTGCTGAAATCATTTGCTTCAAATGTCCCCTGAGACTTTCATCAGGATTGAAAGCATTATACATGCTTGCAGTAGTTATATGAATAGAAGGATTGACAATAACGATATAATAATCTTTTAAATCCAGTGAAAGAGGCTCTAACACATCTCCTTTTTCAATGGCAAGTGAGATGCTGTTATCAATAAAAAAGCTACAGTCAGAACCGAGCTCTCTACAATGGTTTTGCAAGTCCCTGTCTGATAAGCCAATAGTAAATAAATTATTGAGCAGTTTAAGTGTGTAGGCACCGTCTGCAGAACCTCCTCCCATTCCAGCACCTATGGGTATATTTTTATGCAAGTGTATTTTAATGGAAGGAAGGTTATGCGCTGTATGTAACAAATGATAAGCCTTAAGACACAAGTTTTCATCCGGGTCTCCAGCTACAGCCAAACCTGTAATATTCAGATCACAATGCCCCTTCTTTTTATCATCATCCACAATAATTTCCAGGAAATCACAAAGCCTGATTGGAACTAAAACTGTTTCTAAATTGTGAAAACCATCCTGCCTTTTATTTAAAACATTTAGGCCAATGTTGATCTTAGCATTTGGAAAAGCAATCATATTCAAATCTGTTTTATGCAAAGTAAAAATCAAAATTCCGATATTAACAATATTAAATTCATAAATTTGTAAACTTCCACATAAAAATTACCGAATATCATGCCCACTCTATTAGATTTTGAAGAACCAATTGGGAAGTTGTTAGACCAGCTAGAAGAAGCAGAAAAGATTGCTGAAACAGGAGATGTTGATATTTCAAAAACAATAAAAGAGCTAAAGATCAAAATCAAAGATGCCAGAAAGGATATCTTTAAAAACCTTACACCTTGGCAAAAAGTTCAGCTTTCCAGACATCCTGACAGGCCATATACTTTAGCCTATATTGAAGCAATTACAAACAATACCTTTTTAGAATTGCATGGAGACCGTACCGTAAAGGACGACAAAGCAATTGTTGGGGGGTTTGGCCAAGTGGATAAAAAGACAATTATGTTTATTGGTCAGCAAAAAGGAATCAACACCAAGATGCGTCAATACCGGAACTTCGGCATGGCTAATCCGGAAGGGTACAGGAAAGCATTGCGCCTCATGAAATTAGCAGAAAAATTCAACAAACCAATCGTTACCTTTATTGATACTCCAGGTGCATATCCTGGCCTGGAAGCTGAAGAAAGAGGCCAAGGAGAAGCCATTGCCAGAAATATATATGAGATGATTAACTTGAAAGTCCCTGTGATCTGCATTATTATTGGTGAAGGGGCGTCTGGAGGTGCCCTTGGCATTGGCATAGGAGACAAAGTACTAATGTTAGAAAATACATGGTACTCAGTTATTTCTCCAGAATCCTGCTCTTCAATATTATGGAGAAGCTGGGACTTTAAAGAGCAGGCAGCATCCGCCCTAAAGTTAACGGCCAAGGACATGCTCAAAAACAAATTAGTGGATGGTATTATTCAAGAGCCATCGGGTGGAGCTCATACAGATCATGGTAAAATATTCAGAATTGTTAAAAGAGAAATTATAGGTTTGCTTGAAGAGCTTTCAAAGATGGAAGCAGAAGAAAGAATTGATCTGCGATGTGAAAAGTTTTGCGATATGGGGGTCGTTAAAGACTAACCATTTACTTTTAGCTCATTTCATATCTGGGAATTATATAAAAATATTTACTAACAATTGACTAACAAGTATTTTGTTTATAAATAGCACTGAGCCGCTTTTCTAATTTTCATAATTTTGATAACAAAAATATAACCACGAAAAGATTAGGCATATTGGAAAAATCACTAAAACCGTCAGCTAAAAAAGACCAGTCAAGATCAAAAATACGTGTCACTCCTAGTGCCATGCAAACCTATGAACATGGCAAGCTTCCTCCTCAAGCTATAGAACTGGAAGAAGCAGTGCTTGGCGCATTAATGCTGGAAAAGGATGCTCTCACTTCAGTAATTGATAAATTAAAACCAGAAAATTTCTACAAAGATGCTCACCAGAAGATCTATCAAGCGATTTGTGACCTTTTCCAGAAAGCTGAACCAACAGATTATTTAACTGTCATCAATGAGCTTAAAAGAAATGGCGAACTTGAATTAATTGGTGGCCCATACTATATAACACAACTAACTGCTAAGGTTGCATCTACAGCAAATACTGAATTTCATGCACATATCATTCTTCAGAAATTTATTCAAAGGGAGCTGATCAGAATTTCCTCGGGAATCATTAAAGAGGCGTATGACGACACTACCGATGTTTTTGATTTACTTGACATGGCAGAGCGTAACTTGTTTGATGTAACTGAAGGAACAATAAGGGGTGCACCACAAAAGATGCTTAATTTGCTAGGCGATGCCATAAAGCAGATTGAGGCCGCAAAAGACCATAAGGATGGAATGTCTGGCCTTCCCTCAGGTTATACTCAACTTGATCGTATAACTAATGGTTGGCAGCGATCAGACCTTATTATTGTTGCTGCACGTCCAAGTATGGGAAAAACGGCCTTTGTTCTTTCCATGGCACGAAACATAACCGTAGATTTTACAAAACCGGTAGCTTTCTTCTCTCTGGAGATGTCATCACTACAACTTGTCATGAGACTGATTTCCAATGAAACAGAATTGGATGCAGAAAAATTAAAGAAGGGTCAGCTTACCATGGCAGAATGGGAACAGCTAAATACTCAAATAACAAAACTGGCAGAAGCCCCCCTTATAATTGATGACACTCCTGCATTATCAGTATTTGAACTCCGAGCTAAATCCAGGAAACTTATGGCCAAGCATGGATTAGAACTGATCGTAGTGGATTATTTGCAGCTTATGACTGCAGGAAATGACGGTAAGGGAAACAGGGAGCAGGAAATAAGTACCATCTCCCGTTCACTTAAAAGCATAGCAAAAGAGCTTAATGTACCGATTGTTGCCTTATCTCAGCTGTCCAGAGCTGTAGAAACCAGGGGAGGTGACAAAAGGCCACAGCTTTCAGATCTTCGTGAATCAGGTGCTATTGAACAAGATGCGGATATGGTAATATTCCTATACCGGCCAGAATATTATGGCATTCCGGATGATGCTGAAGGAAATCCAACAAACGATATGGCAGAATTGATCATTGCCAAGCATAGGAATGGTCAAACTGGAAATGTAAAACTCAAGTTTGTAAAAAAACTTGCAAAATTCCGTTCTCTTGATGATTTTGAAGGATATTCAGGCTCGAAAGACCAATATGGTAATGAGATGAAGACCTATACTAAGCCATCGAAGATGAATGATGATAAAACTGATGAGCCAAGTGGAAAGCCTCCCTTCTAAGAAGAAGTCCTAAACTATTTTTCCTTATTTCGTATATTTGCTTAAGCAAAATAAGAATATTGATTTTACGTTTTGTAAGAAAAGTCCAACATTATTCGAATCAAATTGTTCACTACCATATTACCCATGCAGTTTATCAGGAAAATACTGGTAATTACCATATTATTGATCTCTGTATCCTCACATGCTGCCTATATCCTGATTCCAATGGATATGAACCAGAAAAATCACCTGAAAGCTTATGGCATTGCATATTGGGTATTACAAAATGATATTGAAGTTCAGTGGCTCCTAAATTATCGTGGTGGTACCTTCATGATCAAAAACATCCAATTAATTGAAAATGAATGCGTAATCAGGGGTGTTTCTTTTGAAATCATCGCTGACGTTCAATCTACACAGATCCTGAGGGAGATATCAAACCCAGAAATAAATATGGAGATCGTGAAATTAGAAAAAGCACCAAAAATTGCTGTGTATTCCCCCAAGGAAAAACGGCCCTGGGATGACGCTGTAACCCTGGTGCTTTCCTATGCTGAAATACCTTATGATGTTATTTATGACAGGGAGGTGATAAATGAGGTGCTGCCACTTTATGACTGGCTTCATATTCATCACGAAGATTTCACCGGACAATATGGAAAATTCTACGCTGGTTCAAAAAACCAGTCATGGTATCATGAATATGTACAGTCGAACGAAAAAATGGCTGAATCGCTGGGGTTCAAAAAAGTTTCACAGTTGAAATTAACCGTGGCCAAGAAGATACGTGATTATACTGCCGGAGGAGGTTTTCTCTTTGCCATGTGTGCCGCAACAGATGCATTTGATATCGCTTTATCAGCTGAAGGTGTGGACATATGCAAAGCAATGTTTGATGGAGATCCAGATGACCCTCAAGCTCAATCAAAAATTGATTACAACCAATGTTTTGCTTTTAAGGATTTTATACTTAGTAAGAACCCCAATGAATATGAATATTCCACCATTGATGCGACAAAAGTGCATGGCAGGATCTCTCCGTCCACTGATTTTTTCAAGCTGTTCGAATTCTCTGCCAAATGGGATCTTGTGCCAACCATGTTATGCCAGAACCATGAGCAAATAATTAAAGGATTTATGGGACAGACTACTGCCTTTAAAAAACAATATATCAAATCGGATATATTGATCATGGGTGAAACAAAATCCCTGAATTCAGCGAGGTATATTCATGGGGAATTTGGCAAAGGAACCTGGACTTTCTATGGAGGGCATGACCCTGAAGATTATCGCCATTATGTAAAGGACCCCCCAACTGACCTGAATCTTCATCCCAACTCACCGGGGTATAGGCTTATCTTAAATAATGTGCTCTTTCCTGCAGCAAAAAAGAAGAAACAAAAAACCTGATTTGTTTTCATCTTGCAAGAATCCTTTATCTTTTGACAGAAAAATTTGGAGAGCAACAGTATAATTACCTGTAATTTGAAATAAGTCCTCATCAAATTAAATGTTTTAATATTATAAACGATCCTTTTTTATAGATTTGAAATCTTAATACATAAATAGGTGAGAAAGATCCTGGTTCTGCTGTTGTTATTGTTTCCCCTATTGGGCCTCGCCAAAAAAAAAGAGACTCCATCCTTAATTATACGGAAAGCAACTGGACCCATGATGGTCGACGGAATATTGGATGAACCTGATTGGAATTCCGCTGATATCGCTGAAGATTTCTTTCAGCATTTCCCATACGACTCCTCTTATGCCATTACAAAAACCCAAGTAAGACTTACTTTTGATGATCAGAATATTTATGTGTCGGCTATCTGTTATGATGATTTGCCTGGCGACTATGTGGTACAATCTTTAAAACGCGACTTTTCATACCCCGTTAGTGATGCTTTTGCAATATTTATTGACCCATTTAATGACAAACTGAACGGATTCAGTTTTGCGGTAAACCCCTTAGGTGTACAAAGAGAAGGATTGTTGCAGGGTGGTGGGTTTTTTGGAGTAACTACCAGCTGGGATAACAAGTGGTACTCTGCTGTAAAAAGAATGAGTGATAAATGGATCGTTGAGATGGCCATTCCATTTAAAACCATCCGATTTCAAGAAAATAATCAAACATGGGGTGTTAACTTTTCACGTAACGACCTTAAGCGAAATGAAAATTCTTCGTGGGCGCCGGTTCCCCGAAATTTTAATATAGGCTCCACGGCATTTACTGGAACCTTAGTCTTTGAGAGTCCTCCAAAAAAACCAGGAAGCAATATCTCTTTTATACCTTATGCTATTGGAAATACTAACAAGGATTATTCAGATAATTCAGAAATAAATCAAGCTGGCAATGCTGGATTTGATGCAAAGGTTGCTGTTTCTTCGTCATTAAACCTGGACCTTACTGTTAATCCAGACTTTTCCCAAGTTGAGGTAGACAGGCAGATTGTAAACCTCACTCGCTTCAATTTGTTTTTCCCTGAGAAAAGGCAATTTTTCATTGAAAACTCTGACCTGTTCTCACGATTTGGATTTCGGCAGATCAGGCCATTTTTCTCTAGAAATATCGGTCTTCACAATGGTAATGTAATGCCTATCCTGGCTGGAGCTCGGTTAAGCGGAAAAATAAATAAAAACCTGAGAATAGGGTTAATGAACCTCCAAACCGAAGGTGTGAATTTATCTTTAACAGATTCAACATCAGAATTTGTTAAAAGCCAGAATTATACTGTTGCAGCCTTCCAGCAGCAGGTATTTGGAAGATCTAACATAGCTGCAATTTTTGTTAACCGCCAGGCATTTAATGGAATGGAAATAGATGATATTGATTATAACAGGGTGGTCGGCTTTGATTACAATATTGCCAGTGAAAACAACAGGTGGTTGGGAAAACTCTTCTACCATAAATCAATTACACCAGAAAGAAACAAAGACAGTTATGCCCATGCCTCATGGCTTATGTATAATTCAGAAAAAATATATGCCATGTGGAATCACGAATATGTAGGCGAAAATTATAATGCAGAAGTTGGTTTTGTACCAAGGAACAAGCTTTATAATCCAGACAGTGGTGCATATATTAATCGCTCTTACTGGAGATTTGAGCCTATATTTGGTTACAAGATCTATCCTGAATCAGGAAGCATTAACAATCACGGTCCGAATATTTACTTTAGTCATTACCTTGATGAAGGATTAAAAACCACCGAATACCAGGTCAAACTGGGGTACGAAATAAAGATGCAATCAACCAGTAAATTTGAGTTTGGGTTGACAGAGAATTTTACAGACCTCCCATTCCCTACTGACATTACCCGTACAGGAAGCACCAACTTACCATCCGGTAAATATTGGTACCGGAATTTTACCTTTCATTACATTTCCAACAAAAGGGCGCTGGGTTATTTTTCCCTGGCTTTTGACTTTGGCACATTTTATAACGGTATGAAGACCACCTACAATGGAGAGTATAGTTTCAGGAAACAACCATGGGGTATTTTCTCCATAAATATCACCAAAGATGAAATCACATTACCAGATCCATATGATAATGCTTCCTTGACACTGATTGGCCCAAAGGTAGAGTTGTCATTTACCAAGAACATTTATTTCACGACCTTTATACAATATAATACCCAGATAGAAAATGTGAATTTAAATACTCGTTTTCAATGGAGGTTTAAACCAATGTCTGACTTTTATATCGTATATACCGAAAATTATCTGGCCCCTGGGTTTGATGTGAAAAACAGGGCTCTAGTCCTTAAATTTATTTACTGGTTAAATGTGTAAGTGATAGCATTGCTAATCATAAAACAACCAGGAAATCCCCAACTTGAATGACCTGTCAGCCATTGGATAATGAGGTACTGAATAATAAGTATTCTCCAAATATCCCTGGTTCAAATGAGCAATTTTAAAAAACACCCTTGCCTGGTTCACCTTAAAATTTATGAAAAAATTCAGATATGGATAGTTGCCTATCTCTTTTCTTGATTGCAAATAGAACAATCCTGTAGCTGGCATATATTCATCAGCATAATATGTCGTATTAAAAAACACATCAACACCCATTTGAAGAAACAGCGCCTTTTTAAATATCCATCCCTCAAAATACAATGCATGGTAAGACAAGAAAGAGGGCAAGTGCAAAACAGTAGAATCATCTAGTCTTTGAAAGACCACAGTATTTTTAATCCCTATATTTCGCCACTTAAAATCCTTGACTAGCGTGCCACAAAGGACATTTAACTTATTTGAATCTTGCTCAGGCAATGCCAATTCGTTGGAATATATAAAGTTTTGAATCTGCGCAGTGGTAAAACTCAAGTTAAACCGATATTTTTTAACCATGTAAGCAAGCTTTAAATAATCGGATCTAACTCTATCAAAGTTATTCTCCCACTGGAAGTGATTGCCCCTATAAATCGTTTGAATTAGTGAAGGTGATCTCCTATCAGTACCTATATCTATATTGAACTGATTATGCAATTCACTATCCTTTATATCAAAATGCATTATTGCCCTGAGGTCACCCTGGTTTCCTCCACTTATACAATATCCTCCGCCCAGCTTCCAATGCATTTTGCCAAGGTGCTGATTGCCAATAGCCCCTAAGAAGAACAGATTATTAAAATTTGAATCGATCCCATCTTGTTTGTATTTATTTATTTCATAGATAAGACCTGAATGAACCACCATTCCAGTATTCGAAGTGTCATTTAAAGTATTCCAATCAATCTTATTTGTAAATTTTTCTGAATAGGTATGATTGCTTGTATAGTCTGGGTCATTTAAAAACAAAACATAATTAGAAGAATCCGGATTATTATCAATAAAATAATTTGACCAGTTCTGATATAAAATCGTATGGGAATACCGGTGTTTTGGAATGAATACAGTTTTAACCGCAGAATCATTTATTGCCTTAGAAATACTTTTTCCCACGTCATAAGATTGTTGTAAAAAATAAGCCTGTTGAGATCTTTGACTATGGGCATCAAGTAGATTTATAGCTATCGTGGATTTAGTAATATTCTCGCCCTTTTCAAATAATGAATCATCCAATATACCACCATTCTCATTTGCATTTACACTGTTCCAAATTGAATGAGCAAGAATTCTATATCTATTATCTTTGGATTTTGCAGACAGAAAGGCTCTGAAATTCTCAATTTTTGTTTCTTGCCTTTGATAAAAACCTTCGGAACCAAAGGTTCTATATTCAACACCCATATTGAGGTATGGATTTATATTTTGTGTGTGAAGGACTTGAAATAATTGTTCTTTCTTATCTCCACCAATGAAATAAAGCTCAGTTAACGGAGATTTTACCTCATAGTTGCGCATTCGTGATGTGCCAAATAAATAGGTGTCAAAGGAATTATTGATAATATTTGCCACGGATATATTTCTTGATTCTAAGATAGAACTCCTGCGGAAGAAAATAATAGAGTTAGATGGTGTACCCAAGTTACCCAGTGAAGAACTAGCATTGAGTTTACCATAATATGGGAATAATGATACACGCTGATCATTAACGAATGTAGCAAACAACTGCATATTAGGGTTATAATTATGAAAACCATCAGGAGTAACTATAAAGGGGGTAGCACTAGAGGGTGAGACAGTTAATGCTTCAGGTAAAAAGAAGGAATGCCTCACTGTATCAGTTGATATGCTTGTATCCAACATAGTGCTCCTGGAGGATCCATGAATCGAGAAAAACAGGGCAATAATAAAGAATAAGGTTTTCATAAGAGAATTTTCAAGCGCCACAAATTTTCATCAAAGATAAACTGATGGTTAAAAAAACAAAAAAAAACCCTCCCGATAAATCGGGAAGGTTTTTTAAAAATTGGCGACGACATACTCTCCCGCCTTTTACAGCAGTACCATCTGCGCAAGTAGGCTTAACTTCTCTGTTCGGAATGGTAAGAGGTGGACACTACCGCTATAGTCACCATTAAGTTTATCGCTTAAAAAATTAATTAAGCGGATATACTGTGACATAATGAGAGATATTTTCAATGATATTAATTTCAATTTAGCTTCGAAATAGAAAGCTTACGGGTAATTAGTACTGCTCAGCTTTGACATTACTGTCTTTACACTTGCAGCCTATCAACGTCGTAGTCTTCAACGACCCTTAAAGGAAATCTCATCTCGAGGTGAGTTTCGCACTTAGATGCTTTCAGTGCTTATCTCC
>DTSC01000071.1:0-2504 GCA_012965625.1 Flavobacteriales bacterium
TCAAAAACACTTCCTTTGGGTTTATTGGGCCTGGTACTAACACAGCCCCCAATTGTATCAACAAAATATTTAACAATAAAAAGGCCTAACCCTGTACCTTTTGTTTCGCGCGTAACCTCGTCTTCAATTCTATAAAATTTATCAAAAATCTTATCGGAATACTTATTGTTAACACCTATGCCTTCATCTATCACTTGACATAGTATTTTATTTTCAAGTTTCAGCAGGTTAATCTGAACCAGAGAACCCCTTACAGAATATTTTATCGAATTTTCTATCAGATTAGAAAAAACTGAACGCAATGCCTCCTCATCAGCCATCATTTCCACACCTTCAACAATTTCCATTTCGATTCTCCTATATATCTGATCATTTTCATTTCCATTTATACATTTGTAGAAATGTGCCACCTCTTTCAACAATTTAGAAATATTAATATTTTCATTACAAAGAGGATAATTTCCACTTTCTATTTTAGTGGCAAGCAAAATATTATCAACCAACCTTTGCAAACGCTCCGTATCTTCAATTGCACTATTTATTACAGACAAATTCTTAACTTTCTCAAGATCATGCTTGACCAATGTTTGGAGATTAAGCTTTATAGAAGTAAGTGGAGATTTGAGCTCATGGGATACAGACATAAGAAAGTTTTTCTGTTGATTAGATAAAGCAACTTCTTGCTTAAATGCCTTAAGCATAAGATAGAACCCAAATAGCAATAATATGATGAAAACAGATCCTTCACCAACAACCATCAGTTTCCGTACCTTTAATTTCTGAAGCAAAACTTCTTTAGTGCTAGCCTTATCACTTTCTGAGACATTCATCTCAATTTTTAAGCCTACAATCTCTTCATTAAGTTCCATTATATGGTAACCCCACCATGCAAATTGAACGAAGATATATCCAACTAGGATATAAAAAATATAAATTGACCTCGATGTCTTCATAATTAGCTTTGACAAGCCAAAATTAACTAAAAAGTGAACGGATAATAATTTAATGAAGGTATATGCAATTGATCGCGAATGAACAATAAGACAATATTTCCCTTACCACCTTATCAATGCTGAAGCCCAGGTAAAACCACTGCCAAATGCAGCTAAACAAACTAAATCACCTTGGTTAATCTTACCAGCATGATGAGCTTCACTCAATGCAATTGGTATTGAGCCAGCGGTTGTATTACCATAGCGCTGAATATTGTTCCAGATACTATTATCTGGCAAATTCAATTTCTTCTGGACAAATTGTGCAATTCGAAGATTCGCTTGATGTGGTATTAACATGTCTATATCAGAAGGCTCAAAACCATTCGCATCCAGAGCTTCACAAATAACTTCAACAAACCTTTTAATAGCATGCTTAAAAACATATTTACCATCCATATAAGGATAGATATCATTATTACGGCCCTTGATAAGTCTTTCTAAGATTTGGCCCTTATGTCTGGTACTCGGTTCCTTAACAATTAGTTTATCAGCATGTTTCCCCTCTGAATGCAGGTGGGTTGATAAAATACCTCTTCCTTCCTCCTCAATTCTCTGAACAACAACAGCACCAGCCCCATCTCCAAAAATAACAGCCATCGATCTTCCTTCAGAAGACTTGTTCATGATATTGCTTTGAATCTCAGACCCAATTACAAGAATTGTTCTATACATTCCTGTCCGGATAAATTGATCAGCAACACTTAATCCATAAAGAAAACCAGAACATTGGTTTCTTACATCTAAAGCACCAACATTATCTATCCCTAATTGATCCTGAACCAGAACTCCACTCCCAGGGAAGTAATAATCAGGACTAAGCGTAGCAAATATGATAAAATCTACCTCGCCAGCTTCTAAACCAGCATTTTCTAATGCATTCAATGCTGCTTTTGTACCCATATTTGATACAGTATCTTTTCCTGCTTCAAACCATCGACGTTCATGGATGCCTGTACGTTCAACAATCCAATCATGGGAGGTGTCCATCACCTTGCTTAAATCATAATTAGTTACCACATGGTCAGGAACGTAGTGCCCCGTTCCAGTTATTTGGGCTTGATACATGAGGTTGACTGTTTAATTTTGTACTGCAAGTTAATTTGAAAAAATTAGTTTACCAAACCGACAAAACTTAATGATAGCAAATTCAATAAATAATGCACCAAACAAAACTTTTGGATAAAAAAACGCCTCCCAGGAGGCGTTATATCTATTGTGTGGTACCAGCTGGAATCGAACCAGCGACACATGGATTTTCAGTCCATTGCTCTACCGACTGAGCTATGGTACCAATCTGTAATTCAGGTGGTAAATTTAGGTAATAATATTTGTAATTTTGAGCAATAACCTCACAACAAGTTATAAAATAGTGAATCTAATAGCAGATATAGGAAACACAAGGTCAAAATTGGCAATTTATCATGATGACATACTTGTTAATAATCAGTCGTATAACAAAACTATAGGTTCTGCAGAATATGAACAGTTTATCAATTCGCATAAACCTAT
>DTSC01000071.1:2514-5053 GCA_012965625.1 Flavobacteriales bacterium
GTGTTGATCAACCACACCACACAAATCGATATCAAAACCTCATAAGCATATTAACAAAAACAATGTTTTTTTTTCATACCACAACTGCCACGGATGGTTGTGGATCCACCACACCCCAAAAATCGATACCAAAACCGCATAAACCTATTAACAACCTGATTTATTCCGCTGTTGGAAAATTAGGGTTTAACCCTTCTTCCGTAAACATTTCAGGACAATGCATTGAGCTTAGCCACAGAACAAAACTACCTATAGAGCTTCTTTATTCTAGTAAAAGCACTTTAGGAACTGACAGAATTGCTGCTGCCGTTGGCGGTTCTGTTAAGATAAATAACAATGATGTTTTGATTATTGATGCGGGGTCATGTATCACCTTTGATTTTGTTAATTCCAATAAACAATATCTTGGTGGAAGTATCTCTCCAGGCTTGAAAATGCGTTTCCAGGCTCTCAATACTTTTACTGAAAACCTTCCGTTATTAACTAATAATAAATTAACAGCAGCAGAACTTATTGGCAACACAACAGATAAATCTATTATCTCTGGAATATTAAATGGAACCATTGAAGAGGTGATCGGATTATCAGATAAATATCATAAAAAATTTGATGCACTAAATATTGTTCTTACAGGAGGCGATTGTCATCTGTTTGAAAAAGCACTTCGCAGACATTTCCTTTCAAAAAAAAATATGATCTTTGCAGACTCTAATCTGGTATTAACTGGTTTAAATGAAATTTTAAATTTCAATGTTAATTAAATACTTAAAAACCGCAATTCCGACGGTCTTACTTTTATTTATGCTCATTGGTTTTTGTAAAGCCCAATCAGGTGTAAGTTCACCCTATTCAAGGTATGGAATTGGAGACATCAATGAGCAGGGACTATATTCACATTTGGGAATGGGTGGACTTGCCTTGAGTTTATCAAGTTCTGAGAATGTGAACATCTCGAACCCTGCCTCTTTAGCTTGGCTTAAACCTCAATCAGTATTATTTGAAATAGGAGCAGAAACCAAGAGTGTCAAATTATCAACCCTGGATACCAGCCAAATCACTAATGGTACCACGATCGCCTATCTTGCCTTTGGATTTCCAATAAAAAAATGGTGGGGTAGCAGTTTTGGCTTAAGGCCCTTTAGCACAAATAATTATAATGTTACAGATGAAGCCACATTAACAAATATTGGATCTGTTGACTTTAATTATGAAGGTACGGGTGGCATCAATGAAGTATTTTGGAGTAATGGATTTAAGGTGAGAGGCCTCGCTGTTGGAATAAATTCTTCTTACCTTTTTGGTCCCCTTCAAAAGAACAAAAGTGAAATATTTGAAGATCCCAACACCTTTAATTATTACCACAGTGAGTTAATTAATGTTTGGGGATTCAATCTAAAAACAGGATTGCAATACAAACTAGTTATAGACACCCTAAAGAAAACGGAACTCAAAAATAAGATCACTTTATCTGTTGGTGCTGTCTTAGATTTTGAAGCTGATCTAAAAGCTCGGCGCAAGATAATTGGAGTAACCTTTGATGAATATGTTACAAGTCCATTCTTAATTTTGCCAAAAGACACTATTTTAAACACCAGGGACACTGGTACAATGATATTACCAGGTGGGGTTGGTGCAGGATTTTCAATAGGAATTGGCAATTCCTGGCTAATTGGTTTTGATTATTATTCAAAAAACTGGTCAAGTTTTAGTTCTTTTGACATCAAAGATTCGCTTTATGACTATTCAAAATTTATTTTTGGACTTCAATTCATGCCAAATCCGGATGCTAGGGACAGTTATTTCAAAACAGTGCGATATAGATTTGGGCTTCATCAGGAAAACACCTTTATTAATATAAAAGGCATACAACTAATCAAATCTGGCATAAGTTTTGGTTTAGGACTTCCATTGAGAAGAATTAATTCAATTGTTAATCTGGGAATTGAGCTTGGGCAGAGAGGAACAACAGATAATAATTTAATAAAGGAAAACTATTGGAGAGCTGGATTTGGTATAACTCTCGGGGATATTTGGTTTGTTAAGCGTAAATACGATTAAAGGTTATGAAAGAAAAAAAGGACATAATGATCATATTAGTAATGGTTGTTTTAGCAATAATTCCGGAAGGATCATTTGCACAAAAAAAGGGGAAATATGGTGCCACGCCAGAAGACAGTATTAAATGTGTAGAAAATTTATCACTCTATATTGAATTTTATAAACAAAAAAACTATAATGATGCTATAATAGGATGGAGATGGGTGTTCAACAATTGTCCCAAATCGAGTAAAAAGATGTATGCGGATGGAGCCAGCATGTATAAGAAGTTTGCGAAAAAAGAAAAAGATCCTATAAAAAAGGGGAACCTGATTGACACATTAATGATTATCTACGATCAAAGAATTGAAAATTTCGGCCAAGAAGGATTTGTGCTTGGCATGAAAGGTGAAGCTTATATGCAATTTCGAAAAGAAGGCGTAGATGAGGCCTACAAGGTTCTTAAAAATTCTGTTAGCCTACAGGGGGACAAATCAAAAGC
>DTSC01000072.1:0-4588 GCA_012965625.1 Flavobacteriales bacterium
GGTTACAATGCCATCACATTGCCCGGCGCAGCTAACATCATTAGTTGAGAAAACCAATGTATTAGGGCTGGTTATATTTACAGAAAATTGAGCGGTACTTTGACCACATATATTCATAATTGAGTATTCAAATGTATAGGCTCCGTTAGGTAATCCAGTAGCATCAAATACACCGGTACTAGAATTAAACTGTCCAGATGCAGGGCTGGTAGTTTCAATCCAAGTACCATTTGTGTCGCCAGTAAGTAAGGTATTCATGTCAATAGTTCCGCCACACAAAATGGTTGTAGAACTATCTGCTCCGGCATTTCCACCTGCACATGCATCTTGATCAGAACAATTAATAACCCATCCTGAAGTACAACCCGTATTTAGTAATGTTACTGAAGTAAATGGCACAGTTGAACACACCGTTATAACAACAGTTCCATAAGCACTCCCACAGTTGTATGGTCCAACAACATTACCAACAACATTGGCGTTAATTGCAGTAATGGTTAAAGCACCTCCAGTATTTGTGCTCATTGTAGCATAATCATTTGTGTTTACCGCAATATATGTTAATGAAAGACATGAAACTGCTCCACCAGTTACGGTTGAAGTTATTTGTCCTGAACAACTAGTACCTGTCCAAATAGCAGGTTGACCTGCTGGCACCATACCTGGGTAAGAATTACAACCTATAGGTCCAGTTCCAGTAGTTGAAGACGAGGTCGTACCTGTAGAGGTATAAGCTAGACAGTTATTAGGGGTTTGACCAAATGAATAGCTAACATAAAAACACAAGATAATGCACAGGAACTTATACATAATAATCTATTTAGTTACCATCATAAAACCTTTTATAAATTGAGTTTAGTTTGGGATTGCCCATTTTGTCTGTAAAACCAGGATTTATCATATGTACCATTTCCTCATACATGGGAAAATGAATATGCTGTATATACATACATGAAGGACTTCTCAATGATAAAAACATTGAGAGCAAACTATTACACATCGCATTCATAACCAGGAGGATGTCTCTAAACCTACCTAAATGTTGATTATTCCTGCTATGGATTGATTTCATGGGTTATTCCCTGAAAGAATAAGTATTATCGTTTCAACAAAATGCTATTGGTCGCATATGAAAGAAATGACATGATTACATAAATTTAGTCCCAAAAATTGCAAGTTAATGAGGTTATTCAAAATTATAAAAATGAAATATGTACGTTTCAAAAAACGATAATAGGGAGATGACCTCGGTCAGTGGCCATTTTGGGATGATTTAGGGAGGTGTGCACCTTAATTTACGGTGAATGCTATATTTTAAAAAACCTTACCTTAGCAAGGTTACATGGCCTACATACTCATGTGCATCACCATTCTTGTCTTCAGTTCTTATGAGCCATACATAAACATCCTGCTGCGAAATATTTTTACCACCATTGACCGTTCCGTCCCATCCAATAATTTCACGATCAAAAGATCCCTGAGACTTGAATACCATGTCTCCCCATCTGTCATAAATATAAAAGGAGAAGTTTTCTTCATCAACACCAATTCCTTCAGGAAAAAACAGCTCATTCCGACCATCGCCATTAGGAGTAAAAGTATTAGGAACAAAAAATACAAAATCACCTACTATTGTCAAGGGGTGTGTTACAGTGTCTAAACAACCATATTGATTTTGAACCGTTAGCTGCACTATATAGACTTCTGCTTGCGTATAAGTGTGTGAAGTATTCCCATAAAGGTTCATTATAGTATCTGAGAATTCATCCCCATATTCCCAAAGCCACCAAACAACATCCGGGCTAGAAGCATCTAGAAAATCTACTGTTGAAGACAGTATTGATGTTTCCGGCGGATCTAATATGTTTCCATTTTGCATCATGATAAACTCTGCGGAGGGGGGGGATTGCACCATTTTTACAAGCGTATCCGAACATCCATTAGCATCAGTAATGATTAAGGTAACAGGGTAGATTTGAGAACTCTCATAATGATGATTTGGATTCTCAGAAACTGAGCTGTTTTGATCTCCAAAATTCCAATTCCATGAAGAAAGGCTTACCCCTATAGGGGAAATAGCATTACTGGTAAATGTTAATTCAAATGGGTCAGGCTCACAAGCCCACGAAAAATCAACCATAGGTGCTTCATTTACTGTTACTGTTCCTAAGACTGTAATTGTTGGTGAACAATATTGATCATCCACTGTTACTGAATATGTAGTTGTAGAGGAGGGAGATACTTCAATGGATTGGCTGGTTTCTCCACCAGGTGTCCACATATAATTATAGGATAAATTTGTATTACCGCCACTCGCTGTAGCGGTAAGTGTTGTAGTTTCACCAACACATATAACTGCGTCATTAATCGTAACTGCTATGGGGCTATAAAGTGAAACAGTCACGGATGTGCTTGCAGCACAGCCATTGGCATCCTCAACTGTAACATTATAGGTAGTTTGTGCAAGGGGGCTCACGTTATAAGTGCTAGTATCTGGGATACCATTATCCCATATATAGGTATACGCTACAGTACCCCCCTGTACTAAAGTAGAGATCGTGGCAGTACCTCCAATGCAAATAGTAGTATCGACAGAGGTAGAGACAAGTAGCTGACCTGGTTCCATAAGCGTAACACTAGCCGTGTCAATACAGCCATTTAAGTCTGCAACGGTAACCGAAAAAACCCCTCCCCCCAATCCTGCGGCTGTATTGGTTGCTTGGCCTGTATTCCACTGGTAGGTATATGGAAGCGTTCCGCCAAAAGGTGTTATTGCGGCAAAGCCATCATTTCCATTATAGCATAAAGGATTCTGGCTTGCAATGAATGGAATAGTGGGTCCAGCATTATCATTTATCATGAGGGTAAGTATAAACGTACATCCATTGGCATCTGTTATTAGTGCATCATAGGTTCCTTGCACCAATCCTGTGGCAGTGGCAGTATTTTGGCCTAAGGGTGTTCCCTGAGAATCAAACCATTCATACGAATAGGGGGAGGTTCCTCCCTGTGGATTCACCGTAGCCTGTCCGTTAGCATCTCCACAGCTTGAAGGGGAAGAAGTTCCATTGGCATCGAGTATCTGAGGCTCTGTGATGGTAAATGACTGATTGGTATCACAGCCATTAATATCACTTACCTGCACCGTGTAGGCGCCTGAGCTGAGATTTGTTGCCAGCGCACTTGATCCTGTTCCATTTGGTAACCATATATATATATATGGTTGAGTACCACCGGTTGTACTTATTGATATTTGCCCATCACTGCCTCCATAACAAGAGACATCATCCACAATAGCTGAAATAATTATCTCATCTGGTTGTGTAAGCATAACTCCATTATTTATCTGGCATCCATTTGCATCTGTAACCAAGACATTATTTGAACCTACGCATAGTCCGGAAGCGTTAGGTGAGGTTACACCACTCGGTGTCCATGCATATGTATATGGTGGCGTGCCATCCCCAACCATAATAGATGCTGTTCCATCGCATATACCAAAACACGAAATATCGCTGTAACTCATTATGGCACTTGCCATAGGTAAGGGCTCAATTATTGAGAAACTCTGAGAAACTACACATTTGTTAAAATCTTCAATAGTAATGGTATAGGTCCCACCATCCAAGCCAAATAAGAAAGTGGAATTATTGACCAAGGTATCTCCATTTCCATCTTTCCAGGTTAAGTTAAAGGCTTGTGTTCCTCCGGAGAAATAGACAGTGGCCGTACCATTGGCATTTCCATAGCAGCTTACCCCTGTTGTAGAAATACTATCTATAATAGGGCCAGAAATATCGTTGATAATAACAGGCTCTGTAAAGAGGCAGTTATTACCATCAGTAATAATAGGGTTATAAACTCCTGCATAAACACTATCCAAACACAATCCAATAGTGGCATTGGGATCATTCCAGATAATAGTATAGGGTGTAACTCCACCGCTAACTGCAACACAGGCAGAACCGTTTTGATATCCACAGGTAGAGGATGTGGAATTTGACACGAACCCAAGTGGTTGAGGTTGTGTAATTGTTACGTTTTCTGTGATAAAACAACCATTCAAATCAGTTACCGTTACAAATACATGACCGGCACATAAGCTATCAGCGCTAGAAGAGGTTTGTGATAGTGGATCATTCCACAAATAGGTATATGGGAACGTACCACCAGATACTGTTATAGAAGCTTCACCATCACAGGTATTATTACATGAAACGTTGCTGTTTATGTTAATAGAACTGGTCAAAATGTTTGGTTCAATGATACTTGTTGTTACTGTGTCTGAACAACCATTAATATCAGTGACAGTAACTTCATAGGTGCCGGCAATTAATCCAGTAGCCTGCACATTCGTTTGCATGGGTATCGTGTTCCATGCGTAGCTATATGGTGCAGTGCCTCCTGTCATTGTCACTGTCGCATCCCCGTTGGTTCCCCCATTACACAATACCATTGTAGGGGAGATAGCAGCAGTGCCTCCACCCAAGTCATTGATTGGTGCCAATGCTGTCTCGCTGCAACCGCTTGCATCTGTAACGACCACATTGTAAGTTCCGGCAGGTAAATTATTGACCGTGCTGGCAGT
>DTSC01000072.1:4604-5006 GCA_012965625.1 Flavobacteriales bacterium
GATCATCCCAAAGGTAGGTGTAGGTGCCAGTGCCACCGCTGGCGTTAACTGATACGGATCCATTAGCCTGTCCGCAGTTGGCATCTATTACTGATGGTATTAATACCATTGGTGCTGGTTCCGCGATATTTGCTGATATGGTATTGGTACATCCAATATTGTCGGTTATAGTTACGGTATATATACCAGCTGTTAACTCGATAGCCTGTGCATTCGTTTGCATCGGTGTTGTGTTCCATGCGTAGCTATATGGTGCACTGCCTCCTGTCATTATCACTGTTGCATCCCCGTTGTTGCCACCATTGCACAGTACCATTGTTGAATCGGAAATAGTGGCTATACCAGCTTTAATGTCATTGATTGTCATGCTTGCTGTCTCGCTGCATCCGCTTGCATCTGTAA
>DTSC01000073.1 GCA_012965625.1 Flavobacteriales bacterium
TGAAGGATTCAAGGTGCTTCTTAATAGAGAAAAAGAGATTAAGATTGTAGGTGAGGCTTCAAACTCAGAAGAGCTGAAAGAGAAAGCCATTGCCTGCCAACCAGATGTATTGATCATCGACCATTCTGGAGAGAAATTAAGTCTTGATAGTATTGGCTTTATAGGCAGCATGTTGCCCAAGACTTATCTTTTAGGGATTACACAATTACAGCCAAAGCAAAATATGATAAGCGCTATTGAAGCAGGAATTAAAAGTCATGTTTTAGATGTCTGTAGTGCCAAGGAGATAAAAGAGGCGGTATTTGCCACTGCAAGAGGGGAGAAGTTTTTCTGTGGTACTATCATGGATTCTTTGGTTGATGGTGATGAAATGATATTGGAAGGAAACATTTCTTCCATTGGTTGTGATCCGGTGAAAATTTCTGATAGAGAGCTAGAGATTATTAAATATATTGCTCAGGGTTATACCAATAAGGGAATTGCAGATTGCCTTTTCATAAGTACGCATACTGTAATGACCCATCGTAAGAATATCATGAACAAGCTTGGCATCAATAATACTGCTGGTTTGGTTATGTATGCCGTTAAAGAAAACCTGGTTGAGCCCAGCCAGTATAAGTTTGAATCCACCATTAAATAAAATACCACATTTAGGGTATTGTGCAAAAGGCTAATAGGTCTAATTTTGTTGCAGATTTTATTTAGAATGAATCTAAATAAGAAATTAATGCCTTGTGAAATTATTTAAGAGCATCTTAAGATATTCAAACGTATCCATTCTGCATAGAACATCTATTTCTACCATTCTTATTTTGGCATTTTATGTAAATAACCTTCTTGGCCAAACGGCGAAGATTGAAGGCTATATTGTCCAGGCCGAGACAAATGCAGTTTTACAGGATGCTTCAGTCTATATAGCTAATTCTTCATTGGGTGCCATTTCCAATGGGAAGGGGTATTTTATAATAGAAAATGTTCCTGCAGGAAAACATACTATCGTTATAGGAAATGTGGGATATGGTACTAAACGAAAAACGGTAAAAGTAAAAGAAGGAGAAAAACTATCACTGGACTTTATTTTAGAAGAAGCCGTAATGGCTCTTCCACAAATCGTGGTTTCTTCAGTGACTCTAACGGGTGGCAGTAAGGGTGTGCATGAAATTCCTGGTTCTGCATATTATATATCACCAAAAGAAATTGAAAAGTTCAGCTATACTGATATCAATCGTACTTTAAGAGCTGTTCCGGGGATTAATATCCAAGAGGAAGATGGATTTGGTTTAAGGCCAAATATTGGATTGAGGGGTACTGGTGTAGAACGAAGCTCTAAGATCACTATTATGGAAGATGGGGTTTTAATGGCTCCTGCGCCCTATGCAGCTCCAGCTGCCTACTATTTCCCTACAATAGGCAGGATGCAAGCAGTAGAGGTCTTGAAAGGTAGCAGTCAGATCAAGTATGGCCCATATACAACTGGCGGAGCAATAAACTTGATCTCAACACAAATACCTCAGGAACTATCTGGAAAAATAAACTTATTTGCTGGCAGTTTTGGTAGCAGGAATTTGCATGCATTTGCAGGAAGTTCAATGGAGCATATTGGATATTCAGTTGAAACATTCCAGTATAGTGCCGATGGTTTTAAGGTGCTTGATGGCGATGGGAATACGGGTTTTGACAAGAAAGATTATTTAGCCAAACTTCGTATTAATACAAAAGCGGATGCAAAGGTCTATCAGTCCTTGTCATTGAAAATTGGACATAGCACAGAAAGTTCCAATGAAACCTATTTAGGCCTGACTCAGGAGGATTTTGATGCAAACCCATACAGGCGATATGCCGCATCACAAGTAGATCTTATGAAAACCGAGCAAACTCAGTTTATGGTAAGACATGTTGCAAGTATTATGGATGGTATAAACATAACAACAAGTGCCTATCGGTCTGATTTTTCAAGGAACTGGTATAAACTGGATAAGGTAGAAGCAGATACTGTTTCTGGTCCTATTAAAATCGCTTCCATCCTGGATGATCCTGACTCATATTTGATTGCTTATAATGCTATTACGGGTGCAGAGAGCTCAATAGACGATGCCTTCCATTTAAAGGCAAATAACAGGTCTTATTATTCCCAAGGTGTCCAAACGGTGCTTGGGTATAAATTCAATACTGGAAAAGTTGTAAATAATGTTGAGATAGGAGCGAGGATCCATCAAGATCAGATAGATCGTTTTCAATGGGTGGATAAATACCGGATGGATGATGGATATATGAAAATGACAACCAAAGGAACTCCTGGTACAGAAAGTAATAAAATAGAAAGTGCTGATGCTTTTGCCACGTATATTCAGATTAAGTCTAATTATAAGCATTTGACAATAATTCCAGGGTTAAGATATGAGCATATCCTTGTTAGAAGAGAAGATTATGGCAAGGGAGATGTAGAAAGAACAGGAGCAGATCTTTCAAAAAGATCAAATTTGACTGAGGTTTTTATTCCTGGAGTTGGTTTGGATTACAAATTCAATTCGTCAGTAAGCAGTTTTGGTGGTGTTCATAAAGGTTTTTCTCCTCCTGGATCTAAGGAAGGAACTCTGCCTGAATCTAGCACTAATTACGAGCTTGGGATACGTATTAATAAGAGAGCTCTATCAGGACAGGCAGTTGTCTTTTTAAATGACTACAGCAACTTGTTGGGAACAGATCTGGCTGCGGCTGGTGGGGGCGGAACAACAGATCAGTTCAATGGTGGAGAGGTGGTTGCAAAAGGCCTGGAGACAATGTTCTCATACAATTTATTGACCAAGGTCAGTACGAGATATAATCTTCCTGTTACAATTGTGTATACCTATACAGATGCAGTATTTGTAAATGACTTTGATAGTGATTTTGATGCGTGGGGCGAAGTAAGTTCAGGAGACCATTTGCCCTATATTGCCACTAATCAACTTGGATTTCAATTGGGCATTGAAAACAAAATATTTGGATTTAATCTGAGCGGGAAATATGTTGATGAGATGCGAACTAAGGCAGGACAGGGCACGGTTCGACAAGATCAAAGAACAGATTCTCAACTGGTTCTTGATTTCAGTGGAAATTTTAAATTATCCAACCATATCAGCCTAAGTGCCAGCATTACCAATTTAACGAATGATGTTAATGTTGTTGCAAGAAGGCCAGCAGGCTTGAGGCCTGGCATGCCAAGAGCTTTCAATGTGGGGATTAAGACTACGTTCTAATTTATTTTAATATACCTTTTCCTTCTCTGATTATTTCAGGCTCCAGCCCAGTGCAATCAATGACTGTGGATGCTTCATTTCCTCCATAACCACCATCAATCGTTATATCTACCAGGTCCTTATACTTTTGGTGAATTAATTCAGGATCAGTAGGATAGGAATCCATTCCATCGAGTTTATGTACAGAGGTAGATAGTAAGGGATTGCCTAGTTCCTTGACAATCTTTCTTGCTATGTTGTTGTCAGGAATCCTGATTCCTGCTGTTTTCTTCTTGGATTTAAAGAGCTTTGGTACTTTATTATTGGCTTTTAAGATAAAAGTAAAGGCACCTGGCAATGCCTTTCTCATAATCTTATAAACTGGTGTAGTAACATTTCTTGTAAAATCAGATAATTGGCTGAGGTCATTGCAGATGAATGAAAAATGTGCATTCTTAAGTTTAATTCCCTTGATCAGACAAATCCTTTCTATTGCCTTTTGATTGTAAATATCACAACCAATTGCATAAATGGTATCTGTTGGATATATAATGACCCCCCCCTGTTTTAAAGATTGGATTACCTTCTCTATTTCATGTTGGTTTGGGTTTTCTGGATGGATTCCTAATAGCATCTAAGATAGATTGTTATTTTATTCGTGCTATTTGTTATAGATAATTTCTTCTACATACAATTGACTTTCAGATTGTATTTTGATTAAATATGGTCCAGTACTTAGTTCTTGTAAGTCTATCTGAACTTTGCTTAAGTTTTTTGAGCCATTCATGGGTTCAAATAATGGGTTAGATTCTATCCAAACCAAATTACCTATCATGCTGAAAATGCTAATCTCTAAATTTTCTGCAGATGATTTTGGTATTACAATAGTAATTATACCATTAGTTGGATTTGGGAATACTTCAACAAGGTCCTCAAATGCCAGATTCTTTATGCTTAATGTGTCTGAAGCATTAATGATCTGACAGACAAAATCATTCCCACAACTATCTGTTATTGTAAGGCAAACAATGTACGCACCTGATGTTATATAGTTGTAGATTGGGTTAGGCTGTGAGGAGCCACCACCATCACCAAAATCCCATGTATAGGTCGCATTTCCCGATACTGTACTGGTATTGGTAAATGTAGCATTCAAGCCATTTACACTAAACGTAAATCCTGCTGTAGGAGGTGGACAAGCCGAAGAATCAATTACACTTATTGCCTGACATATGGTATCTGCACCACAGCTATCCTGTATTGTTAAGCATACATTATAGGTTCCAGAGAGAGTATAAGTATAGCTTGGGTTTTCTAGTGTAGAAGAGCCAATGCCATCTCCAAAATCCCAGCTATATGATGCATTACCTGAAATGGTGCTGGAGTTAGTAAATGTTGCATCAAAACCAATTGAGGAATAAGAAAAATTGGCTGCAGGTGGTGGACATCCCGTACTATCTGTAATAGTAATAGTATCACAATAAGTTGCTGAATCACAAGAGTTATATACGACTAAGCATACTTGATAAGTCCCTGCTGTTGAGTAGGTATACTGAGGGTTTTGTATGTTCGCATTAAATCCATTTCCAAAATCCCATTCCCAGGTGCTTGCATTTGTTGATGCATCATTGAATTGAACTGTTAAACCATTAGCGGAATGTGTAAACATAGCGTTTGGCGGAGCATCAACCGTTACTGTTACTGTATCAAAGTTTTGGCATCCCAGCGTGTTGGTAACTTTTACTGAATACGAAGTTGTAATGGTT
>DTSC01000074.1 GCA_012965625.1 Flavobacteriales bacterium
ATGTATAGTATCTTCTGAAAGGCATTCAAGCAATATTTTATCTGCTGGGATATTTCTGCCTAAAAGGTATTGTGCCATGGCTCCGGCTTCTGTTACCTGATAACCATCTTTTCCCTTTCCACTCAGGAGTACACAGCTTTCTTTTTTACTAAATAGCTGTATTGCTTTTTCCAACCGGCTATGGACCCAAATAGGTAAAGTACCATTCCGATCAATTCCTCCACCTAGCACTATGATCATATA
This sequence comes from Flavobacteriales bacterium, assembly GCA_012965625.1. Classification (GTDB taxonomy): domain Bacteria; phylum Bacteroidota; class Bacteroidia; order NORP154; family NORP154; genus UWMA-0041. The sequence continues at coordinate 244 of DTSC01000074.1, forward strand.
GCATTTACTTTATTCCTGCCATCCAATAATGGCATTTGCAACAGCTCGAGGCTCTGGAGGCAATGCAAATATATTGCTCTCAAATTGGTGATTATAAGGAGAAATATTCAAGGTTTTCCCATCCATAACCAATGTGCTGCTACCACCAGGATCAAACCCCATGGCCTTAACTGCCCCATAAGATTTTAAAATACTCGACATGTCATCATGAGTAGCCCCAACAGACTCTCTTATCCGGCCATTGATGGTCAAAACCATGATATTAGCCTTTTTGTCGATACCTACGGCTATTTTAGGTCCTCGCATATCGGTAAAATCCAATCGTGCTGCCTGGGTAGCAATAGAATTTTCTGTTTTCCAACCTTCTAATTTCATATTGATGGCATTCTTACTGCTCTTCAATAACATGGGGCCAGCTTCAATGGCATGCAACACATTTTTCCAAGCTATTCCATTTGCGATCTGATTAAGCATTATTGTTACTTTCTGTCCGACTTTTATTATTTCAGGGCAAAATTTAGCTGGTATGGAAAAGGTTAAGCCTACAGGAATACTTTTCACATGTTGGCCTTTTCTGGTTTTTATCACCTCTTTAATGGTATTTCCAGCTATCCTGATAATGGTATTTCCATCTGCGTTTATCTCAGATTTATCATTTAGCAAGTCATAAAAACAAGGTGTTGTAGAAGAGTGTTTGTTATAACCCTCGTTAGAAAAAGTGATCAACCGATTGGATATTTTCACCTCCATACCAGATTGCGAGCAGACTTTTTCAATATCAATCTTGCCATCCTTATATATAATAAAGGCAGGCTTGTTAAATAAAGGAGGACAAACCACCTTGCCATTAGAGATCAACAAACCCAGGGGTGAGCCGATATATGCCTCGGATAATGCCAACTTGCCCACAAGTTCTGGGTTAAGGATATAACCACCATTCCATGCCACCCTAGATTTTACATTATTTCGCTTGTCAAAATGTTTTACCAGCTCAGTAACTGTTTGAGGAGAACCCAGGACCGTATGTGTAGCAAAACGCCACTTTTTTGAACTATTGTCAATAGTGGCCAATACTCCATTCCAGGGCATTCCATCCTCATAAACACCTGTAATATATCGGTACCCTGCACTAGCTTTCTTATTGCCTTTCTTCAACGAAGATGCATATATCTGTTTCAGCAACTCATAAATGGGGGTACCATTTTTCTCAGCGTCTGATCTTATAAGTTCAGTCATTTTTTTTTCTCCCAATTTCTTGGAGAGCTTAATATACAGGTCACTTTTTAAGGCTTCACTAAAATCTTTTGCCGTTTGAACTGGTGTAGGATAGGCCAAGGTTGTACGAACCCCTGCAGGAACAAATTGTATAAAACCATTACCCTCTTTTACACCCATTATTGCACTTGTAATTTCTCTGTCATTCTCAACCTTGCCAATGTGAAATCTATCCAAGTTAATTATGTCTGTCATTACAGGCGCATTATCACCATTTGTGATTATAAATCCGCCTTTAGCTTTAATACTTTTAAGCACCTTTAAACTGATGTTCCCCAGCTGTTTAAAATGTACTCCAACTGTCCATTGCTTCGTTCTCACTACCTTGCATATACCATGTTTAAAGAGTAGCCTAAGCTCTAAATCATTAGTTGTTTTAAGATACTTCTCAAGGGTATCTGCAGTGTACCATTTTCCCAATGGTTTTTCCTGGCAAAAGATATACACCTTTGCAATACTATTCTTTGTATTTATAAGATGTCGCTCCTGCAGTTCATCTTCAATTTTTAAACCCAACCGTGCCCGTATTGGCTGAAGAATAAAAAATTCTATTTCATATTTTACATACTCGCCTGGGAAATAAGCCAGGGGAATATCAGACTTAAGTTTTTTTACCATTAGCTCTCTATCATCAATCTCCAATTCCTGGCTATTAGTTAACTGAAGCAAAGCCAAATTCCAATCAGTAAAGAAATGCGGACTGATCCTAAATGATTGATTTCCTTTTGGTTTAGCAATTTGGTAATAAATATAGTTTACTAAGCCGGTAAGCTCCTGGATGGTAAAATCCTGATAAGGATAATTACGATTATTTCTATGACGATAAGCAAAAGAATGGTCGTGTCGGATAAGCAAAATTCCTTTATAATACTTAAAGATATTATCAACCGTATTATAAAACTGATGCAACAGCTCTACCTGATAATTCTCAGACATCAGATCTTCTACAACTAATTTCTTTGCAAAACGCATAGCCATAGCTCTTACCTGTTGTTCTTCAACTCTAAAGAAGCTAGGGTCTATTAAAGATTTCAGATAAGACATAAATCGAAGTCTGCCGAAGCCAGGCAAGAATGAACGGTTTTTATCATTGATGAGGCCAGCTATCAATGTAGTATCGGCTATTAAGGTTTCCGAATAGCCAGAGACATAAGCTGGCATTGATTTTTCCAATGGCAAATTATCACTAACCTGTAAGTAAAGTTTATATAAGAGGCTTTCAAAATTCTTTCTTAATGCTTCAATGCTATATCTGTTCTCAACGACTCGTTTATTATGTTCAACTTCATCGATAAAGTTCTGAGGAAAGAATACTCTCTTAGTAATTTTATCTACCAAGCTATCGCTAATGTTTTTACCATTGAATTCCAAAACCTTTAACCTTTCTGATTCATTCAGATGCTCACCAATAACTTCCGCATAAACATTCTCCGGATAATATCGCCGACAAAAGATCGGAATTCCACAAGCTGTTGCCTCTATTATTGGCAATCCACGTCCCTCAGTTTCACTGGGGAGCATAATAAGAGAAGCAATATTATAAAGCTCAGGGATATCTACAGGATCCTGAACTCGTCTTTTAAAGCGCTCCTTATCAAATTCGCTGAACAAAAACGCAAGAAAAACACGTTCTCTAAGTCTTGGTGGCAAAGCATTAACAAATGCATCAAACTTCATAATAAGCTTCCTCGAATAATTAATCTGTCCCATTGGAATGGGTCCAGTTATCAAAAATGTGAGGGTTAGCTTAGGATTAGAATCAAATTTTGCCAGGAAATTATCATTCTCAAATAATCTTTCAATTAATCTAAAGCCCCATTCAATCCTCTTTCTTGGCATTAACCTGGTAGGCTGTAAAAAGACAATATTATTATTCACAAAATCGAAGGACGCAGACTTTTTGTAACCAATTACAACCGGTTTTGCATCATAGTCAAAATGATGTAATACGGCACTAGGTGTTTTAACGGAAAAAGATTTCTTGTAACCGCCAAGCATCTTTTGAACCTGGAGAAACGCATTAATTTTCTTTCTTTTGGTTAATGTCTTATATCGTTCAAGATCCACTGCAGTCCCTATTTCAGAAACATTAGCTGGATTATGGCCATTAATGTTAATGACATGATCCGTCTGATTCCTATTGATATTAACGGTGAGCCAATTCCTTGATTCCCATGGGAAAAGAACATCGATCTGGGAAAAAAATTCACCTAAATGCGAGTTTGTAAAAAAGAAATCTCTTGGACCTTGCTTAAGGCCTTTATTCGTAATGTCTATTTTTCTATTACCGCCTTCCCAATAGTAATCATGATTATTATTAATAACGGGGATTTGCAGATATTCTGAGATTAGTACTAAGGCCAACGAAAGAGACACATTTCCAGGATTTGAACAAACATTTATAAGATAAAGAAGCTGGATATTATTAGTTTCCAAATAGTAACCTAGCTTCTCTACAATTACAAGGACCTCCTGCCAAAATTTCTTAATGAGATCATTATATTCTTTACTGCCTCTTTGCAATTGGTTGAAGAAAAAATCCTCATATAACTTCCAGCTATCAAATCCATTAATTTCCTTTATGGTATGTCTTTGAACAGATTTATCAATAAAACAATCGGCCTCGGGCATAAAACCACCTGACACAAAATGAATAGGAAGATCAGGCAGAAAGCTTTTAAGGGCCTTTGCATATTTTTGAATCTCTACTGTTACCCCATCAACTGAAAAGTGATAAGTAATAAAAGCGATACCAGTGCCTGACAATTTCTTCTTAAACTGGTCAAATGTGTTGGAACGAATAACAGGAGCTTGCCGGACAAAACTCCCTGATTTCTGTTTATGAGTATTAGAAAAACTATAGCCATCCTCTTTTATTTTATCAATCAGAAGGCCTAGGTCAAACCATGTATCAACCTTTTCTTGTGATAATATATGTAAGAGTTTTTCTGTATTCATCTGTTGATAATCAATCTTTACAATACAAGTAACTGTTCCAATTTCTCCTGAAGCACATCATAGGAAAAATGCTTTTTACCCAATTCAAAATTGAATGCACCGATTTCCTGGCTTAACTTGGGGTTATAAATAATCTCCTTCATTTGCTCTATTGCCTTATCAGTAAGTTTATTATCTTCAAGCATAACCACTTTAAACCCCTTGCTTCCAATATCAGGCATAAATACTGGTTCGTAATTATTAACAAAAACAGGTGTTTTTGCTAGGATAGCTTCTACAAAAGCATTTCCAAATCCTTCATATGTAGAAAAATAGGTGCACGAATTTGCATAAGCATATGCATCTGAGAGCGAATACTTCACACTTCCGTGGTGCCCTTGCCATGAGTGATTCTGAATTAGATTTGAGGCAAAGACAACCTGATTGTTTAACTTTAAATCATGGATTTGATTTATCAATTGCCTATAATATTTCCCATTAAACCTCCCCAACGT
>DTSC01000075.1 GCA_012965625.1 Flavobacteriales bacterium
GATAAGGGATCCCAAAGATGCTATATTGCTCAGGACTCAAGATGCCAGCCCAGCTATCAAAGATCTGCACAAGGTTGACACCGGACTGAATCTGCATTTTTAGATAATTGATTGTGCTGACCGTGATTTTAGATAATAACTTATGCGCAGCTTCAGGTTCACAATAGAGAAATTTCCTGGCCTTTGAAAAAGTCTTTGAACCTTTTCCTTCAATCATATAGCAGAGGATGGTCCAGGGTGCACCTGCAAATCCTATAAGAGGCACATGCAGTTCATTTTTAACTAATCTTATCGCTTCTGATACATATTGTAAATCTTCTGCATCAGCAATTTTGAGCTTACTAATATCTCTTGGAGTTTCTATTGTTTGGTTAAATACAGGACCAGTTTTTTCTATCAATTCATAAGGGAGGCCCATAGCCTCAGGAATTACTAAAATATCAGAAAAGATAATAGCGGCATCAACACCAAGAATTTCTACGGGCTGTAGCGTAACTTCACAGGCTAGCTCAGGCGTTTTAACCAATTCTTTAAAGCCGCTTACACTTGCTCTTACTTTTCGGTACTCTGGTAAAATCCTGCCAGCCTGCCGCATCAGCCAAACTGGAGTTCTTTCAGTCTCATCGCCATTGGCAACTTGTAATATTAGCTGGTTTTTTATCTCCATGCGGAAAAATAATACCCTAATCTTAAAAAGAGAAAGGATATTTACTGATGTTCCTTAATCAAATTTAATGCTGATCCTGCCTTATACCAATCAATCTGGCCCTCATTATAGGTGTGATTTACCTTGAATTGTTCAGTAGTTCCATCTGTGTGGTTCAATGCTACCGTTAATGGCTGTCCACTTGAAAAATTCTCCAGATCTATGATGTCAATAGTATCATCTTCTAATATCTTGTCATAATCATCTTTGTCTTGAAAAGTAATTGCCAGCATACCTTGCTTTTTCAAATTTGTTTCATGGATCCTGGCAAACGACTTCACCAATACTACCTTTACGCCTAAATGCCTGGGTTCCATTGCAGCATGCTCCCTTGATGATCCTTCTCCATAATTCTCATCCCCAACAACAATAGAAGATATTCCCTCTGCTTTATAGGCTCTCTGTGTTGCCGGCACCTCACCGTAGGTTCCTGTAAGCTGATTTTTTACTGAGTTTGGCTTATCATTAAACATGTTGATAGCTCCAATCAGGCAATTGTTGGATATATTGTCCAAATGCCCTCTGTACTTTAACCAGGGTCCAGCCATGGAAATATGGTCAGTAGTACATTTTCCTTTGGCTTTGATCAATAATTTCATTCCTATAATATTGTCTCCATCCCAAGCAGCAAAAGGAGATAATAGCTGCAGCCTTTCTGAATCCGGGCTTACCACAATTTCAATACTACTCCCATCTTCTGCTGGTGCCTGGAAACCATTATCTTCTACGGAGAATCCATTTTTCGGAAGCTCTATCCCTTTTGGTTCATTCAACCTAACTTCCTCACCTGCCTCATTAATTAATGTATCTGTAATCGGGTTAAAGTCCAGTTTGCCGGACAGTGCAATTGCTGCTACCATTTCCGGTGAGGTTACAAAAGCCATGGTATTTGGATTCCCGTCATTTCTTTTCTTGAAATTCCTGTTAAAAGAGTGAACAATTGAATTTTTTTCTTGTTTATCTGCCCCTGGTCGGTCCCATTGTCCAATGCAAGGCCCACAGGCATTGGTAAATATTTTAGTGGATTTAAATTTATTGAAACTAGCTAGCAAGCCATCCCTTTCTGCAGTATATCTTACTTGCTCTGAACCAGGATTGATACCCAGGATAGCTTTTGGTTTAATACCCTTGCTAACGGCATCCTCCACAATTGATGCCGCCCTTGTTAAATCCTCATAAGACGAATTGGTACAAGATCCAATCAAAGCCCATTCAATGTCAGTAGGCCAATCATTTTCTTTGGCTGCCTGTTTCATCTCGGCAACTGGAGTGGCAAGGTCCGGTGTAAAAGGACCATTCAAGTGCGGTGTCAGCTCGGACAAATTAATTTCAATTAATTGGTCAAAGTATTTCTCAGGGTTTTCATAAACTTCTGGATCACCGGTCAAGTGTTCTGCAACCTGGTCAGCCATTACCACCACCTCCTCTCGGCCGGTTGCTGACAGGTATCGTCTCATGGAATCATCATAACCAAAGGTAGAGGTGGTCGCCCCAATCTCTGCCCCCATATTACAAATGGTACCTTTGCCTGTACACGAAATAGATTTAGCTCCCTCTCCAAAGTATTCTACAATCGCTCCAGTACCCCCTTTAACTGTTAGGATTCCGGCCACTTTTAAAATTACATCTTTGGGCGCAGTCCAACCATTGAGCTTACCTGTAAGTTTAACACCAATTAGTTTGGGGAATTTTAGCTCCCATGGCATGTCTGCCATTACATCAACCGCATCTGCACCACCAACCCCAATTGCAACCATTCCAAGGCCACCCGCATTTACCGTATGAGAGTCTGTACCAATCATCATACCCCCCGGAAATGCATAGTTTTCCAATATTACCTGGTGGATAATACCAGATCCCGGTTTCCAGAATCCAATGCCATATTTATCACACACTGAGCTCAAAAAGTTAAAAACCTCGTTATTTTTATTGATTGAATCCTGCAGGTCTTTGTCAGCTCCTACCCTAGCTAGAATTAAGTGGTCTGCATGAACGGTTGATGGGACCGCTGCTTTTGTCTTTCCTGCCTGCATGAATTGTAATAAGGCCATCTGTGCGGTTGCATCCTGCATGGTAACTCTATCAGGTGTAAAATTTACATATGATTTCCCTCTTTCATATACTTCAGATGGGGAACCATTCCATAAATGTGAGTAAAGAATTTTTTCCGACAGCGTTAATGGATTACCCACAATTTTTCTTGCATCACTAATCCTTTCATCTAATTTTGCATAAACAGCCTTTATCATTTCTATATCAAATGCCATAATGTTTTCTCGTTTTATATAATTTTCTTTAAGCTATAGTCAAGGTAAAATTAATTATCGACGTGATAGAATCACTCGTATTACTTAGGCTCTAAATTACAAATTATATGACTATTTCAATCAGAAAAAATATATTATCATCAGTTTGTATTTTGTTCTTGCGTGACAAATAGAATGCTCTTGCAAAATTTATTCATTTCCTTGTGTTAAATATTTGCTTAAATTTATCCATGTTCGTTCAATACCTTGCATAAAAATGAGATTTTTTTTATGAGTTCAAGCAGTTTTTTTATTGAAAATTTCAGAGAAGCAATTAAGGCCATAAGAAGCCATTTGTTGAGAACTGTTCTAACCATACTTATTATAGCTATTGGTATCACGGCTTTAGTTGGGATACTCACCGCTATTGATTCTATAAAACAATCTATTCACAGTAATTTTACCAATATGGGAGCCAATACCTTCAAGATTCGCAATCGAGGATTGAATATTCATGTTGGCAGTAGTGGTAAGCGACCCAAAAGATATAGGAAAATATCGTATGAGGAAGCCATGCGTTTTATGGATGGATTTGGATTCAATGCAATTGTTTCTGTCTCAGCGACAGCAACCTGGGGATCTACCTTGAAATATAAATCAGAGAAGACCAACCCAAACATAACTATTTTTGGGAGTGATCATAATTACTTGGTAACCGCTGGCTATGAATTATCGTCAGGAAGAAATTTTTCTGTTCATGAAAACAATACTGGAAGCAGTATGGTCATTGTTGGGAAGGAAATAGTTGAGGCACTTTTCAAGAAGGGGGAAGATCCCTTGAATAACGTAATAGGAATAGGTAGTGCAAAATATCGGATTATTGGGGTTCTAGCTGAAAAAGGTTCAAGCATGGGGTTTGGTGGAGACAATTTCTGTATTATACCTTTAAAGAATGTAAAGAAGCATTCTAAGAGAAAAAATATTCCTTATGTTATAAGTGTGCTTTCTAAAAGTGCAGTAATGTTGGACCCCACTATTGAAGAGGCAAAGGGTTTATTTCGCATGATACGAAAAGTTCCTCTGGAAGAAGATCTTAATTTTGAAATTGTAAGATCTGATAATCTTGCACATCTTCTCATTGAGAATATCAAGTTTGTAACAATAGCTGCTACTGTAATTGGTATTATAACCCTCCTAGGTGCTGCTATTGGCTTAATGAATATTATGTTGGTTTCAGTTACTGAAAGAACAAGGGAAATTGGTATTAGGAAAACCCTTGGTGCTACAAGGGCAATAATAAAAGCCCAGTTTTTAGTGGAAGCAATTGTTATCTGTCAAATTGGAGGTCTTGCAGGAATCATTTTAGGTATAGCAGTAGGAAACTTGATGTCTTTTATTGTGGGGGGTGGATTTATAATTCCATGGTTATGGATATTTGCTGGAATAATCTTATGCGTTGTGGTGGGGCTGGCTTCAGGAATCTATCCAGCAATAAAAGCTGCTAAACTTGACCCTATTGAAGCTTTAAGGTATGAATAATGGAATTGTAAAAGAAGATCGGTTGATAACCAAATAAAAAGGAAATGGTTTATTCCTTTATAACCTCAAAATTTAAATCGAAAGCAACATCCTTGTGGAGCTTTATATGTGCATTGTATTGACCAAGCTCTTTAATAGCATCCTCTTTTATAGAAATGTTCTTTCGGTCAACTACATAACCTTCATTATGAATCCCCTCAGCTACCTGTAAAGTAGTAACAGATCCAAAGATCTTTCCTTTTGAAGATACCTTTGCGCCGATTTTAATCGTCGTGTTTTGAAGTGCATCAGCTATTTGCTGATATTCGCCAACAATTTTTTCTTCTTTAAACGCTCTTTGTTTTAGCGTTTCACTAAGAACTTTTTTATTGACTGTCGTTGCTGCAACTGCGAATCCCCTTGGAATAAGATAGTTCCTTGCATAGCCAGGCTTTACAACTTTAATCTCGTTC
>DTSC01000076.1:0-622 GCA_012965625.1 Flavobacteriales bacterium
TCGGTTTCTCCAAATATGCATCTAAGCTCTCTTCATTCCATATTATGCCTGATGACAATAATGCTTTCGAATATTTATATCCAGTTACTTCCCCCGCAGGTCTTCCTACAACACCCAATAGAGAGGGTCCAATTTTGTTTTTTGTATCTACAGCTGAATGGCAAGCTTTGCATTTATTAAATATTCTTTCTCCTTTAATAGGATTCCCTTGAGCGAAACTCAAATTAGCAAAAGAAATAATAACGACAAATATTGTTAAATAGTATTTGAAAAACTTCATATTATGATGAAAGGTGTACATCTTTTAGTGTAGCGGATTATTCTGATGAGGTACTGCAAAAACTGTCTCGGGTCCGCCTGAGTCAAAAAATACCTGTCTGGAAATTTCTGTATAATCTGATTCAAAGCTCATGATTCCTACAAATAATAGAATCGCTATAGTGGGTAGAATTAGGGCTGTCACTAAAGCCATTCTTTCCCAAACCATATGCATAAAAATAGCCATAATAAATCCAGCTTTTAAAAACATAAAAAGAAGTATGAGCATCCATCTGATCAAACCCTGGAATTGCAAATAATCAACCATGTAAGACCCCGTGCTAAAAACAAATAATAGTAGCCA
>DTSC01000076.1:655-4899 GCA_012965625.1 Flavobacteriales bacterium
TAAAAACCCAAACAAGGTCAACAAAATGCCAATAGAGACCCATTGTTTCTACAATTTCATATCGACCTTTTTGCCAAGTAAAGAATCCTCTTCTTCCGGTATCATAATCTCCTCTCCACACTTTCCTGACATTAATTAGAAGGAAAATAACACCTACAGAAACGTGAAATCCATGGAAACCTGTCACCATAAAAAAGACTGAACCAAATTGTGGAGCTCCAAAAGGATTAGTCCACGGCCTCACTCCTTCCATAATTAATTTTGTCCACTCAAAAGCCTGCATGCCAACAAAGGACGCTCCCAAAATAGCGGTAATAAGAAGAAGTATGGCGGTTTGTTTCCGTTTCTTTTGATAACCACTCCTTACAGCCATAGCCATTGTTCCACTGCTAGTAATAAGGATGAACGTCATTATTGCTATCAATAACAAAGGCACACTTACACCAAAAACAGTAAGAGCAAAGACCTCACTTGGATTAGGCCACGGCACCTTTGTAGACCATCTTGCAGTCATGTATCCGATTAAGAAACAACTAAATATAAAAGTGTCACTTAACAAGAAAATCCACATCATTGCCTTGCCCCAAGGAACGCCTTTAAATGCTCTTTGATCGGATCCCCAATCGTGAGTAAGGCCCTTAATTCCTTCAGGTAAAGGTTTGATTGTTGATGTAGTTGTTTCTGTCATATATTTTTCTACTCCGAATATTACAAATTAAGTTGCCAGCAAAAGACCAAAAAGGAATATCCACACTATTAAAAGGAAATGCCAATACATTGTTGAAAGACTGATTGTAGATCTTAATTCATTTACCGATATATCCTTATTGAAAGTTTTATAAACAGAAAAACCCCATACAGAAAGACCGCCTAGAAGATGAACCATATGCAATCCAGTTAAAAGATAAAAAAAGGCAAATGAAGGATTTGATGATAAAAAATAACCGTAAGAAACAAGAGTCTTCCACACGGCAATTTGTCCGAATAAGAAGATCAAGGTTAGGAGTCCGGCCAAAATGAGGTAGATTCTAGCGCCTCTAAAATCGTAATGATTAGAGAAATTTTTTGCTTTTTGAAAAAAAACACTGCTTAAAAAAAGAATAAATGTATTTACCCATAACATAGCTGGTTCAGGAAGTACTCTCCAATCCCCATAAGCCATCCTTCCAATGTACGCTACTAAAAAAAGGCTGAATAAAGTTGCTATTGTAGTAATAAAAACAAAAAAACCTACGCGTGATGCGTCTGAAGAAAGTGATCTTCCCGAATGATCATTATCTATTCTCTCTTGAGAAGGAAGCCATGGCTTTTGCGATAATGTATTAAATAAGCTCAAGTTTCTTCCGCCTTTAATCCTATTTCTTCAAAGCCCTCGGCTAGTTCAACCTCAGAATCGGGAACATTCTGGGGTATGAAATCCTCTTTTGCACCAGGGACATTGTAATCATAAGGCCATCGGTAAACCAAAGGCTGTTCACCAAAATTACCGTGTCCTGGTGGCACTTCAGGGGTTTGCCATTCAAGCGATCCTGCTTTCCATGGATTTAGACCAGCTGGTTTTCCACTTCGAGCACTCCAAAAAATGTTGATAAAAAATAGTATCTGAGAGAACCCAACTATCAGAGCGCAAACTGTTATAAATGAATTCAAATCGGCGGCCGATTGATTGTAAAGTGACTCAGAATACCCCATTTCATAATATCTTCGAGGTACACCTAATATTCCTAAATAATGCATTGGAAAATAAATCAAATACGAACCTAAAAAAGTAAACCAAAAATGCAATTTTCCCAATGTTTCATTATACATTTTACCAGTCATTAATGGATACCAATGATAAATTGCAGCAAAAACCACCAGAACGGGAGCTATTCCCATAACCATATGGAAATGTGCCACAACAAAATATGTATCGGAAAGCGGAACATCAACAATGACATTCCCGAGGAAAAGGCCTGTTAGACCTCCATTTAAGAAAGTAACTATGAATCCTATACAAAATAGCATGGGAACATTGAGATGAATGTTTCCACGCCATAAAGTTAGAACCCAGTTATAAAGTTTAATTGCAGTAGGTACAGCAATTATTAATGTTGTCGTAGCAAAGAAAAAACCAAAATAGGGATGCATCCCACTTACGTACATGTGATGTGCCCAAACAATAAAACTTAATGCACCTATAGAAACAATCGCCCAAACCATCATACGATAACCAAATATATTCTTTCTCGAATGAACTGATAATACATCCGATACAATTCCAAAAGCTGGTAAAGCAACAATATAAACTTCTGGATGGCCGAAAAACCAAAATAAGTGTTGAAATAGAATGGGGCTTCCTCCTCCATAACTTAACTTCTCTCCCATCTCAATAAGTGTGGGCATAAAGAAGCTTGTCATTAAAAGCTTATCTAGCAGCATCATTACGCAGCTCACCAACAAGGCTGGGAAAGCAAACATAGCCAAAATTGTAGCAGTGAAAATACCCCAAACCGCTAACGGCATTCTCATTAATGTCATTCCTCGGGTTCTTGCTTGTAAAACTGTTACAATATAATTCAGTCCCCCCATGGTAAATCCTATGATAAAAACAATTAGAGACACCAGCATGAGAATAATACCACTTTCTTGTCCCGGGGTTCCACCTAGGATCGCCTGAGGCGGATATAGTGTCCAACCAGCACCTGTAGGCCCTCCTGGTGTAAAAAAACTTATAAATAATAATATTACCGCAAGTAAATAAACCCAATAACTCACCATATTTAAATAAGGGAAAACCATATCTCTTGCTCCAACCATTAATGGGATGAGGTAATTGCCAAATCCTCCAAGAAATAAAGCGGTCAGCAAGTAAACTACCATAATCATACCGTGCATCGTTATGAATTGATAATAAGTAGCCTCACTTATTATTGATAAGGAAGGAAATCCTATCTGAATCCTCATGAACCAAGATAAAACAAGCGCTACTAAGCCAATTGCAATGGCAGTGCAAGCATATTGAATTGCAATAATTTTTGCATCTTGGGAGAAAACTTTTTTCGTCCACCAGCTCTTTGCGTGGTAAAGTTCGACCTCTTCAACCTCTTTTTCAGGAACTATTGCATCAGACATAAAAAACCTCTTTCTTAAAAGTATTAATTCTTAACATAGACATCATTACTGTCCGATTTTGCTGCATTTTGAAATTCCTTGAATGTGCTTTGCTCAGAAATCCACTCTTGATAAGAACTTTCATTATCTACTACAACAAGACCTCTCATTACGTGATGTCCTACACCACACAATTCTGCACACAGTATCTCAAATTCTCCTTCCCTAGTCGGAGTAAACCAATAATAAGTTATCATTCCGGGAACTAAATCCATTTTTGCACGGAATTGGGGGACATAAAAATCGTGCAGCACATCTATGGATCTTAAAAGCACTTTTACAGGTTTATCTACTAACAAATGTAGATCATCACCTTCCAATAATATATCGTCCTGACCATTAGGATCTTTTGGATTTAAACCAAAAGGATTTTCTGGGCTTATATTTCTTGCGTCTGTTGTCCCAAGGATGCCGTCTTCGCCTGTTAATCTAAAACTCCATGACCATTGTTGGCCCATAACCTCGATGGGAATTGCATCTTCTGGAGGATTGACATAATCATTCCAAACCATAAGTCCCGGAGCTAATAAAGCTATAACACCAATGGTAGTCAAAACTGTCAGTCTCATCTCCAATTTTTTATCCTCGGGTTGATATTCACCCCTACGATCTTCCCTATATCGATACTTAACGATGCAATAGATCATGAATAAAAGAACTAGAACAAATACGGTGCCCGTTAGAAGGAAAGTAAGTTGAACTGTGGCATCAATCCCCCCCCAATTAGAGGCGATTGGTGTCCACCACCAGGGACTTAATAGGTGAAAGATTACTGACCCAAGAACCACAAAAAGTAACAAAAAAGCAATCATATAAAATGGCTCCTTATATGACAAATATCAATTCAACTCTGATATGAAAATTTTGATATTTATTGGCTCACAAAGTACTTACCGTGTCATTAAAGTCAAGGCTGGACATTGAGCCAAGATGTCGCATTATTGTTGAAATTAATATGGTTATGAGAATTATTTTAGTTGCTTTTTTGTTTATTTGAGGCTTCTTTCTATTAAATAATGTTAAAAAAAATTTTCAAAGTAATTGAATTATTTAAGGTTCGAATAAGCCTTACTATTACTCTATGCGGAATT
>DTSC01000077.1 GCA_012965625.1 Flavobacteriales bacterium
TTAAGACCTCATTGGGAATCATGGTTGGTAAAAGGAGGATATTCAATTACGTTTTTTGGAATGCTTCTAACACTATCAGGTTTGTTTCTTTATTTCGACCTGAATTTTACTTTTATTTTTTCAATTCTGTGTATAACTGCTGTTTTGGCAATTATCACATCCATATATACTGCATTTTTATTCAGACAGGCTAAGGGAAGAGATCTTTGGCAAAGTCCATTATTATTATTTCATATGCTTATCCATAGCTTTATGGCAGGGGGATCGGTATTTATTATACTTTCATTTTTTATAGAGTTTTCAGATAGCTTTTTAGCATATAATAAAATGATCTTAACAGGATCTGTATTAATAAACCTATTTGTAATGTTTGTTGAATTTAAGCTAATAAAACATACGCCTAGTTCAAAGAAAGCTTTAATGATGATCTCAAGTGGTAGGTACAAGATTTCTTTTTGGATTGGAGTGCTGATACTTGGCAATATAATTCCTTTATGTCTTATATTTTCAGGCTTACCGATCCTGGCCTCACTTGCTGGTTTACTTATGATCATTGGAATATATGTTACTGAGCATATATGGGTAGAAGCACCTCAACGAATACCTCTAACGTAAAGACATTGGGAAGAAAAAAGAAACATAGCATTATTGAAAGAATTTCTGAAAAGCTTAAGCTGATACCATCTCTTCATAATGATCAGGAAATTCAGCTACGAAAACTTTCTGCCCATGGAACATTAACAAATTATCCACCTCCGGAAGAATGGGATGATTTTGTAGATTATGATCCGAAGAGCTGGCCCGCTAAAAAAGAAAAACACTACTCTATTGTGCCAACAACCTGTTTTAATTGCGAGTCAGCATGTGGTCTGCTGGCTTATATTGATAAGGAGGATGGGACAATCAGAAAGTTTGAAGGCAACCCCCATCATCCTGGAAGCAGGGGGAAACTCTGTGCCAAGGGGCCTGCCACGATCAACCAGATCAAAGACACAGACCGTATTTTATACCCGTTGAAAAGAAAAGGGAAAAGAGGAGAAGGAGAATGGGAAAGGATAAGCTGGGATGAGGTCCTGGATGATATAGCCGGAAGAATACGCAAGGCAATTAAAGAAGGAAGGAATAACGAGATCGCCTATCATGTTGGCCGTCCGGGACATGAAGGGTATATGGACCGTGTTCTAAAAGCATGGGGAGTGGACGGGCATAACAGTCACACGAATATCTGTTCTTCAGGAGCCCGGTTCGGATACAATCTCTGGCACGGACATGACAGGCCTTCACCTGACCACGCAAATGCAAAATTCATACTTCTTATCAGTGCCCATCTTGAATCAGGCCATTATTTCAATCCACATGCACAGCGAATCATTGAGGGCATGATGAAAGGGGCCAAACTTGCGGTAATGGATCCAAGACTGTCAAACACAGCCAGCATGGCAAACTACTGGATGCCTACATACCCTGGCTCTGAAGCAGCGATCTTACTTGCAATGGCCAAATTAATAATTGATGAAGGGATCTATAATAAAGAATATTTACATGACTGGGTGAACTGGCAGGAATATTTAAGCTCTCAATATCCGGAAAAGGAAGTGTCATTTGAAAATTTTATAGCGACACTAAAAAAAGTTTATAAAGAATATACCCCTGAATTTGCTGAAAAAGAAAGTGGAATAAAAAAAGAAACAATAATTGAAATCGCAAGAGAAATAGGTAAGGCAGGTACCCAATTTGCCACCCATACCTGGCGCAGTGCCGCAAGCGGAAACCTGGGGGGATGGGCCGTTTCAAGATGCCTGCATTTTCTCAGTGTGCTTACCGGCAGTGTAGGAACTGAAGGGGGCACCTCCCCCAATACCTGGAATAAATTCAAACCCAAATTCTTTGATAATCCACCGGCTCAAAAATTCTGGAACAACCTGCATTTTCCGGATGAATATCCACTTGCCTTTTTTGAAATGAGCTTTCTTCTTCCTCATTTTCTCAAAGAGAACAGAGGTAAAATGGATGTTTATTTCAGTAGAGTCTTTAATCCAGTATGGACCTTTCCTGACGGGTTTTCCTGGATGGAAGCATTTATGGATGAAGATAAGTTCGGTATTCATGCTGCTTTAACACCAACTTGGAATGAAACCGCCTATTTTGCAGATTACGTTTTACCGATGGGGCATTCTGCAGAAAGACATGATATTAACAGCTATGCTACTCACTCAGGAATGTGGATAGCCTTCAGGCAACCTGTATTAAGAGAAGTTGCCAGAAGAAATGGAAAGAAATTTAAATATACCTATGAAGTAAACCCAGGTGAAGTATGGGAAGAAGATGAATTCTGGATCGAGCTTTCATGGCGTATAGACCCGGATGGAAGTCTTGGTATTAAAAAACATTTTGAATCTCCTTACAGATCTGGTGAAAAAATTACCATCGATGAATATTATCAATATATTTTTGAGAATACTCCTGGCTTGCCTGAAACTGCTTCTAAAGAAGATCTAAGTCCTTTAGATTACATGAGGAAATATGGCGCTTTTGAAATAGAAAAGGTATCTTATAATAAAAACCTTTATCCATTAAGTCAAGAGCAAATGCAAGATGCTTTTATTGACTCAAACAATGGAGTTATAAGAAAAAATGGCGATGATATAGGGGTAATGATCAATGATAAACCTTGTGTTGGATTTCCAACTCCATCAAGAAAGCAGGAGTTCTTTTCTCAAACTATGATTGATTGGAAATGGCCTGAATACTCTATTCCAACTTATATAAAAAGTCACATACATCCTGACAATATAGATAAAGAAAAGGGGGAATTCCCTCTTTTGCCTACATTCAGATTACCAGTACTTATTCATTCTCGTTCAGGAAATGCAAAATGGCTGACAGAAATGGCAAACAGAAATCCAATTTGGATGCACACATCTGATGCTGAGATATTAGGAATTAAAACGGATGAACTAATTAGAGTAAATACGGATATCGGATATTTTGTAGATAAAGTTTGGGTTACTGAAAGTATGAAGCCTGGTGTAGTAGCCTGCTCCCACCATATAGGAAGGTGGAGAAGGCCTCAGGATAAAACTGGAAATCGATGGGCAACCAATACAGTTAGAATAGATAGTGTAAAAGATGGCGAATGGAAGATGTCAACAATAGAGGGTATTAAACCTTATAAAAGCAGCGATCCAGACTCATCAAGAATATTTTGGAATGATGGTGGTGTTCATCAAAACATCACCTTTCCTGTTCATCCAGATCCTATCAGTGGTATGCATTGCTGGCATCAGAAGGTGAGACTTGAAAAAGCAAAACCAGAAGATAAGTATGGTGATATTTTCGTAGACACAAAAAGATCTTTTAATGTTTATAAGGAATGGCTTAGTAAAACTAGACCAGCACCTGGTCCAAATAATTTAAGAAGACCGTTATGGTTCAAAAGAGCATTAAGACCTGAAGAAAGCACCTTTTATATGGATTAAGGCACTTTTATATGAAAAAAAATAAAAAATCATTACTTTTGTGTTCTAATTACAAATTTTTAATTCAATGTATCCACCAGATTTAGTTGCACCCATGAGAGAAGACCTTACTTGTGAAGGCTTTAAAGAATTAATCACTCTAGAAGATGTAGATCAGGCTATAAATGAAACAGATGGGACATCATTAGTGGTAATAAATTCTGTTTGTGGATGTGCTGCCGGTAATGCAAGACCTGCTGCTAAAATAGCTTCAAAACACAACAAAAAACCTGATCATTTATTAACCGTTTTTGCTGGTGTTCATGCTGATGCTACAAATCAAGTCAGGAAATACTGTTTACCGTTTCCCCCTTCTTCTCCCAGCATGGCTATTTTTAAAGATGGCAAATTAGTTCACTTTATTGAAAGACATCACATTGAAGGTAGTCCTGCAGAGTTAATTGCTGAGAACTTAACTGCTGCTTTTGATGAGTATTGCTAAATACTATTATAATTTATTTGTCTAATACTTTGGGGATTTTAAAATATGTAGAATCCTTAGAGGGTGCATTTTTTAAAGCTTCTTGCTGAGAAATAGTGTTTTCAGCATCATCTTCACGAAGAACATTTATCTCATGTGTCATATGTATCAAAGGTTCAACATCATCAGTATCTATTTCATTAAGCTTATCAATAAAGATCAACATTTTATTCATATCCTCTAAAATAGCTTCTTTCTCATTTTTATTAAACTCCAGTTTTGAAAGCTCCGCTATTTTATCCACCATTTTCTCATCAAGCTTCATTATCTAATTCTTTTTTTATTACTCCATAGGTATGATCCCTCAAAGATATTAAATCTTTTTCAGTAAAAATATTTTCTTTAGGGATTTTAACATTATTGAAAATTAGCTCTCCAGTAGCAGAAGCTCTTAACGAATGTTTACCATGCATTTCTGGCGTTTCAAATCCTTCCATTCCTCTTTCCACGATCAATCCTTTAATCCTTCCTTCCTCATTCTTTGCCCATACAACAGCTAAATGAGCAAATGGAGCATTTGAAATCCACATCTTAGTTCCGTTGAGAAGAAAATAATCCCCCATATCCTTAATATTTGAAAGCATACCGCTTGGGTTAGACCCATAATCAGGTTCAGTCAATCCGAAACAGCCAATAGCTTCACCAGAGGCAAGCTTCGGGAGCCAATATTTTCTCTGTTCTTCACTTCCATAAGCAAAAATAGGATACATTACCAGAGATCCCTGCACAGAAATAAATGATCTCACACCAGAGTCACCTCTTTCCATTTCCTGGCACATTAAACCGTACGCAACATTTGACATTCCTGCACAATTATATTTTTCAGGAAGATTCATTCCCAAAAATCCCATCTCACCAAACTTTTCAACAAGATGATTTGGAAATGTTGCATTTTC
>DTSC01000078.1 GCA_012965625.1 Flavobacteriales bacterium
CGATAGCTATACATGGATAAGCAAGCCATTTAGATCTGTTTCAGAAGAGATTGTGCATGCAATTTATCATGACAAAGATGGCATCACCTGGTTAGGGGGGCCTGGAGGAATTTACAGATATGACAGCAACGTTCATAAAGACTATGAAAGGGAATTCCCGGCAATGGTTAGAAAGGTGATACTCGGTGAGGATTCAGTACTATTTGGAGGCGCATATTTTGATGAAAATCAGCGAGTTACACTGGACCAGCCAACCAGGTTAACTCCGGTATTGGCCTACGAATTTAATTCTCTGACATTTGTTTATTCAGCTCCGGATTTTGATGATGAATCTTCGATAAGGTACAGTCATTATTTAGAGGGATTTGATAAGGATTGGCACGTATGGAAAGAGGAGGCGAAAGCCAATTATACCAACTTGCCAGAGGGCAAATATAAATTCAGGGTAAAGGCAATTAACGTTAATCAACATGAAAGTGTTGAGGGAGTTTACAGCTTTACTATACTACCGCCCTGGCACCGCACTGTTTGGGCTTATATTGCATACGTACTTTCCTTTATAGGTTTTGTATACGCGGCAATTACAGTTTCTACCCGGGGACTGCAGCAGATTATCAAAGAGAAAACAGCTGATATTGTTGCTCAGAAAGAGGAGATTGAGGAGAAGAATAAGGATATCACCGATAGTATTAACTATGCTCAAAAGATTCAGGAGGCGATTCTCCCTAGCGACGAAGATATCCGGGCACATCTTCCAGAGAGTTTTGTGTTATTCAAACCCAAGGATATTGTTTCGGGTGATTTCTACTGGTTCTCGGAGCGAGATGGCAAAGCAATTTTGACAGCTGCTGACTGTACTGGTCACGGTGTTCCGGGAGCATTCATGAGCATGATCGGGAACTCACTCTTGAATGAAATTGTTAACGAGCAAGGTGTTACTCAACCGGCACAAATCATTCAGCTGCTGAAGATGGCTGTAATCAAATCATTGAAGCAAACGGGTGAGGCGGGTACTCAGAAAGACGGGATGGACATAGCCATGGTCGCCTTTGATACTGAAAAGATGAAATTGGAGTTTGCCGGAGCCTACAATCCATTATTCAGAATTAGAAATGGTGAGCTTGAGGAGACACGAGCTGATAGAATGCCTATTGGTATTTACTCTGATGATGGAGGTAAGGTGTTCACGAATTATCCTATGGATATGGAGAAAGGCGATATGTATTTTTTCTTTACCGACGGGTTTGTCGATCAGTTTGGGGGGCCAAAGGGTAAGAAGTTTATGAACAAGCGGTTTAAATCATTGCTCATGGACATTCACCTGCAGCCCATGGAAGAGCAAAAGACTAAGCTGGATGAAGTAATAGAGGATTGGAAAGCCAATATTGATGGATACGGCAACCATTATGAGCAGATGGATGACATCCTGATAATTGGTGTGAGGGTTTAAGAATTATTGAAAACCCTGTTGTATAATTAGGTATTTCCGTCTACTTTTGCACTCCTTACAATTTAAGGTAGAGGTAATATTCCTCCTTAGCTCAGTTGGTTAGAGCATCTGACTGTTAATCAGAGGGTCCAAGGTTCGAGTCCTTGAGGGGGAGCGGTGAAGTAGAGCAGAGCTCACTTCACCGCCATGAGGTGAGCAAGCATAGCGCGCTCTACTTCATGGCGGATTAAAAAAAGCGAAGGCCGTGAAGTGAAAGAGCATAGCGATTTCTACTTTACGGCTTTTTTAATTTACCCTCTTGGACATGCCATTACCATACTGTGTCTATGTTCTTAACAGCCTTAAGGACCATAAACATTATATAGGTTTCACTATGAACCTGGAAAACAGAATTGTGGACCACAATGAAGGTAAAACTACTAGCACAGCGCCACGACGTCCCTTGGAATTAATCTATTGTGAGTTCCATAAAAGTAAGGAGGATGCCATGAGAAGAGAAAGGTACTTTAAGACTACTGCGGGTAAGAAAGTATTAAAGCTTATGCTTAGAGAGGCATTAATAAAATACAAAGATTAACTTGTTATACCCACAATCTTGGCAGCGAACACCCTGCGAACTGAGCGCAAGGTCCAATCAGCTACAAGAAACACTTGAAGTAATACCTGACTATCCTAATCCAGTATGGGAGTCTCTTCTTTTTGTTCACTACTCCAACACCAGTTTCTTATTCTCCAGCACATTACTGCTGCCATCAAGTACCTGAATGAAGTACAGCCCCGTAGAGCCCAGGGTGCTTATGTCTATGACAAACAGAGGTACAGTTATCAATGAACTAAAAACATCCTGTCCCAGACTATTTACAATCTTTAGAGTATAGCCAGACATAGACAGGTAGTCTCCATTGTCAATGTACAGCTGGTCTTTAGCAGGGTTGGGGTACACCTTTAAGGTATTGGTGTTGTTGGGTGGTGATACTCCAGTAAGGGTGACATCAATAATTAAGGTGTCTGTTACAGAGACCAGTACTGTATCATAGTAAGTTATGGTATCATTTACAGTATTGGTATCGTTGATAGTTATAAAAGTAGTGTCCTGTACAAAGGTTGTGTCGAACACCTCTGTTGTGTCAGTACAAAATGATGCGCTAAAAACAAATTCAGAATAATGATTAATAATACTATCACATCCTAAGGTAGTTGTAAGTTTAACTACTGAATCAAGATATATTACTGGTGATACATTAATAAGATTACTATCAGCAACAACATACATAGTTGTATCATATAAGATAGTGTCATTGATACACGTACCTGAACAAGAATTATTACAATCAATGCTAAATGAGGCTGTTACATCTATGTTGCCATTTGAAACGGTCCAGTTAGCAGCTGCCCAGCTTGGGTCATCCACCTCTATACAAGTTAAGTTTGGATTGTTAACAGCATCTAATACAGTAAAGTTAATATTGTTCCCATTTTTTATATTTAAGCAGGTGAGCAGATTATCATTACACCTTAACGAGTGCAATGCTAAATTATCGGATAGGTATAAATTGGATATTAGATTATATGATAGGGCTAAAGAAACCAATGCAGTATTTTGAGAAACGTCCAAGTTGGTGAGCTGATTAAATTGACAATTTAAAGAATATAAGGCAGTATTATTACTTACATCTAAACTGGCTAGCTGATTAACCGGACAATATAATTGAGTTAATAATGTGTTTTGTGATACATCTAAAGATGTGAGTTGATTATCATAACATAGCAAATCAGTTAAAGATGTAAAATTCTCTATGCCTGTTAGGTCACTTATGTTTTTAGAAGATACATCCAGGTAAGTAACCGTATTTATATTAGCAGTAGGCACAGAGTCATCGGGAGTTCCTGTATCATACCCTAAGTCTATCAATTCCTGTTCAAAGTTATCATCCGGCACATAGGTCATTTGCCCAAAGGCCAGGCAGGGTACTAGAGTGAATAGGAGTAGTAGTTTCTTCATAGCAAGTGGGTATGGCTTACCCAAAGATAAGAAAACCTTTGTTTGTAGATAGGTAAGGGAAGTGCAGGGAAGCTAGACCATCAAAAATTCATAAATCAGCTATGTGATAAGTCAATGGGAATGCAAGTATGCAGAGTGGTAAGCAATGCTAAAAAGGGAAAGATCCTAGTAGAGTAGAGTCTATCTCTCTAGCTGTATTTTCTTCTCCACAGAACCATCATCATAGATGTAGAACATAAGAGTATTTGGTGTAGGAAGTGTGGTTCTGCCAAGGATATCTGTGATGGTTAGGAGTTCTTTGTCTATTGTGGGTGGTTCTTCTTCTATGCCTACAATCCAGCAGCCAGCAGGGTAGTTGCAGTCTTCACTAAAAGAGGTAGTTGGATCTATATACCAATTGCTTATCCAATTTGCATTTGCCCAAGCTAAATCATCTACCTCTATACAGGATAAATTGGGGTTATCTAATGCGCTAAAATTAAAATTAAGGTAATTGCCAGTTTTCACATTTAAGCAGGTTAATTGATTGCTACGGCAATTCAAATTAATCAAATTATTATTATTCTGCACATCTAAATTGGTAAGTTGGTTATTATTGCAATACAAAATAGTTAACGCATTTGACCCACTTATATCTAAGAAATTTAGTTGATTAAATCCACAATTAATATCAGTTAAAACACCAGCACCATTTACATCCAGGCTGGTGAGCAAATTCATATCACAAAATAATGTTCTTAAAGCACTACAGTTACTTACATCCAATGAGGTCAGATGATTCCAGCTACAAGTCAAATCAAGTAAAGCAGTATTGTTACTTACATCTAAACTTTTAAGCTCATTACCAAAACAATTCAGATAGGTTAAAGCAGCATTATTGCTTATGTGAAGATCTATGAGCTGATTATTAGTGCATAATAAATTAGTTAATGCAGTATTATTATTTACATCCAAACTGGAGAGTTGATTCGCTCCACAATTCAAATAAGTTAAAGCAGCAAAATCTTCTATGCCTGTTAAATCACTTATATTTTCAAAAGGGACAACTAAAGAAGTAACAGTATCTATATTAGCCGTAGGCACACTCCCATCGGGTGTTCCTGTATCATAGCCTAAATCTATCAATGCTTGCTCAAAGTTAGCATCAGGTATTAGTGTTGTCTGCCCAAAGGCAATGGTGGGGAGGAGGAAGAGGAGGAGTAGGAAGTGTTTCATACCTCTAATATAGTAAAACCCTATCTATCTAACCGTATTTTCTTCTCCACAGAACCATCATCATAGATGTAGAATAAAAGAGTGTTGGGTGTGGGTAGCGTGGTTCTACCCAGGATGTCTGTGATGAACAGGAGGTGTTTGTCCGGGGATGGTAGTTCTGCTATGCCGGTAGGAGGTGTATAGGATAATACGCAGGTATCCGTGCCCATGCCTCCAATCAG